>JACRCT010000392.1 GCA_016218885.1 Deltaproteobacteria bacterium
GATGCGCGCCCGAGGCGAGGACGAGTCCTGGCCGAAGGTAGATCGCTCCTTGTTCGGGCGAATGCAGGAGGAGCTGGAGCCGATCGGCTTCCGCCGTCTGGGGGTGCACGTCGAGCGCCCACCCCTCAAGCGTGGCGAGGTCGCCTACGACTTCGTCCACGAGGCCGCGCAGACCTGGGGCACGGCCTATGGCCGAGGTGAGGACGTCCAGCTCGTGCTCCTCACCCCCTTCGACGGGAGCTCCTTCGTGCTCACCGCCGACCACCGGCTCATGAGCAACGATCAGCCGGGCAAGTGCCTGGCTGGTGGCATGCCCGGCGCCCAGCCGGAGCATCTGCTGGCCGCGCATCTGCGCCGGGTGGAGCGGCTCAAGGAGGCCGGGCGAACCGTCAGCGCCGATCTGTCCCTGGAGGCGAGGGTGCGGGCGGCCAACGCCTGGTTCGCCGGCTGGGGCGCGCGGGAGCTGCGGCTGCGGCACGTCAACGGGCTTCTGATGACGGGCATGGCAGTGGCCATCGCGGGGGTGATGATCTGGGCGCTGGTGCGCAACGGCTGAGGCAGAGGCCTCGCCGCCGGTAGGCGCCCCCTGTCACGCGTCTTCGGGGCGCTTCCCGAAGTAGCGCTCGATGACACCCTCCATGTACATGCGCCCGACCGGGTTCATGCTGTGCACGACGGGGCGGTGCTTGGGCCAGTGCCCGGTCTGAGCCATCCACCGCACCAGGGCGCGTCCATCGGGCTGCTCGACGCCGAGGTCGTGGTCCAGCGAGGCCTCCTCGACCTCGCCGGTGACGAGCCAGCGCTGAGCCTCCTCAATCGTGCGCGCCTGGACCCACCCCGGCGGCGCGGGCCGGACGTCGTCGAGCCAGAGCTTCATGGGCTCATCGTCGCTCAGGGGCTGCCGCCAGCGCAGCCTCTTGCGCCTTCTTCATCGCCGGCTCGTCGGCTACGCGAGCATTCAGGCGTAGCTCGTCGGTCTTCACCGCGCGCCTTCCTGCGGGCGGTCGGGCGACGAGCGTCGCCTTGAGCTCCTCGGTCCGCTTGCGCGCCGCCTGCACCACCCGCGTCAGGCGCACCTTCTCTTCCGGCACGGTGCTCTTCTCGAGCGCCGCCTGCATCTCGACGGCTTGCCGCTGGTGCTCCCGCAGGGACTCTTCGACCTGGGAGGTGTCGGGGACCAGGAACAGGGGGCCTTTGCCATCCAGCGAGAACACGGCTCGCCCCACGCTCTGGCCGCGGGCTCCGCCACCGGCAAACACCGTCGCGCCCGCCTGCTGGACCAGCACCGGCCGCCCGTCGTGCGACTGGACCACGTAGTCGACGCCCGTGAGCGAGCCGCCGATATGCAGCGCCGAGCTATAGGGGACATGGAGCAGGCCGATCACCAGCTGCGCGCCTTCCTTGCGGAGCAGGTCCGCCTGGGCCTGGGCAGCCTCCAGGGCCGGGCCCACCTTCAACCCGGCGCGCTCGTACTCTCCGCCTTCGCAGACCGCGAAGATCCCCACCCGCCGGCCCCCTGCCGTCACCATCGTCCGCCCAGCGAAGGGCTTGGCTCCCTTGGCGTCGGTGAGGTTGGCGGCCAGCAGCGCCACCTTGGCCTGGGCGGCCCGCTTCGCGAGGTCAGCCGGAGCGAAGAGGAGCTCGCGCTCGCCCACCGCCAGCGCGGCGTAGCCCAGCACGCCCATCTGCTCGAGCAGGAAGGCGGCTCGCTTCTCGGCATTGGGCCGATCCTTCTCTTCCAATGCCGAGGGCCAGACCCGGGACAGAGCGTCACCGGCGTCGACCAGCACCACCGGGCCGGCCGCCCTCTCCTGCGCAATGACCGTCGCTCGTCTGGCCAGACCGCCAGATTGGTTGGCGTGTCAACCACAGGGGGCGAGCTCGCCCCAATTGTCGGCCGTGAAGAGCAGGTGCAAGCGGGTCGCCGGGGCGGGCGCGGCCCAGAGCGCCGCGGACGCCAGCGCCGCCAGAGTGAGGGAGCTCAGCATCGGGTGGCCTTTCTCACTTCTTCTTCGGCGCGGACGCCGGCTTGGCCTTCTTGAGCTCCGCGAGCTTCGTCTTGGCCAGCTTGGCGGACTCGCTCTTGGGATGGGAGTTGAGGATCTCCTCGAGCGCGAGCCGGGCCTCGTCGTTCATCTTGAGGCTGGCGAAGCAGTCGGAGGACTTGAGCAGCGCGTCGGGAGCCTGCTCGGACTTGCCGAAGTTCTTGACGATCTCCCCGAACTCGGCGAGCGCGGCGCGCCAGTCCTTCTGCGCCATGTAGCTCGCCCCGAGCTCGAGGTGCACCTTGGCCGCCAAGGAGTCCTTGGGCCACTTCTTCAGGAATTCGCCGGCCAGCTCCCGGCCGACCTTGGGCTCGTCGGCGAGCTTCTGCAGCGTCAGCTCGGCGAAGCCCTTCTTGTCGGTCGGCTTCTCTGCCGGCTTGGGCTTCTCGGCGGGCGGGTCGGGCTTGCGGGTCTCGCCGGGCTCAGTGGCTCCCGAGGTCCCACCCGTGGCCGCGACCGCAGCCGGCCCGGGCGCCGCCTTGAGCTTGTCCAGGACCGACTGCAGCTCGCCGATCTGGTGCTGGTACTGCTCGACTTGGCCGCGTAGCTGGGAGAGATCGGCCTGGATCTGCTCGACCTGAACCCCGATGTCGGCGCCGGTGCGGTGGGCGGTCTTCTCCAGCTTCTGGAGCGCCGACTGCACCGCCGCCACCTGCTCGTCGAGGCGGCTCTTCTGCTTCTTCAGATCCTGCTCGAGGTCCTTCTTGTCGACCTCGAGGCGGTCGAGGCGCTCCTCGAGCATCCGTCCGCGC
>JACRCT010000393.1 GCA_016218885.1 Deltaproteobacteria bacterium
GAGGCGATCTCGTTGAGCGCCGTCGCGAAGTCGTGGGCCTTCACCGCGCCCTCCACCCGGCCCTTCGACCCCTCGAACGCCTGGTGCAGGCCCTTCTCGGCGTCTTCGCTGAGCAGCGCGGGATCGACGTTCGTGGCCTTCACGTCCTTGGCCTGCTTCTCGACGATGTTGACCACCCGCTTGAACGCCACCGCCAGCGGGTCGAAATCGGGGCGGCCCACGATGGCGGTCATGGCCTTCATCCGCTCGCGGGCGTCGACCATGTCGTCGAAGCCCGCGGAGAGCACCGCCTCGACGACGTCGCGCCGCGCCTCGTCGGCCCAGAGGTTCTTGAGCCGCTCACGGAAGAAGTCGAGCACCTGGCCGCGCGTCTTGGCACGATCCGGCACCTTGGCGCCGAGCAGGTCCAACGAGCGGTCGACCAGCCCGCCCAGCGAGTAGCGGTAGCCTCGCCCGAGGGTGATGTGGATGACGCCCAGGCAGGCGCGGCGCAGGGCGAAGGGGTCCGCCGCGCCGGTGGGGGCCTTGCCGATGCCGATGATGCCCACGATGGTGTCCACCCGGTCGGCGATGCCGACGATGGCGCCCGGATCCTGGGTGGGCAGCGAATCGGAGGCCCCGCGAGGCAGGTAGTGCTCGAAGATCGCCTGCGACACCTCGGCGGGCTCGACGCCCCGGGTGTACTCACGCCCCATGACTCCCTGCAGCTCAGGGAACTCGCCCACCATGCCGGTGACGAGATCGGCCTTGCACAGATAGGCGGCGCGGGAGACGGTCTTCTCCATCGCCGCCTTCCCGAGCTGTCCCGCCAACCACACCGCCAGGGCCTCGAAGCGCTCCATCTTCTCGTGACTGGTGCCCAGCTTCTGCTGGAAGGTGACCCGCTTGAGCTCCTCGACGCGCGACTCGAGCGGGCGCTTCTTGTCCTCGGTGAAGAAGAACCGGGCGTCCGAGAGCCGGGCGCGCAGCACCCGCTCGTAGCCCGCCTGCGACACCGCCTTGTCCTTGACCGGGGTGTTGGAGATGGCCACGAAGTGGGGCATCAGCGCGCCCCCCGCATCCACCACCGAGAAGTACTTCTGGTGCCCCTTGGCCTCGCTCACCAGCACCTCGGGAGGCAGGTCGAGGAACTCCTTGTCGAAGGAGCCCAGCGCCGCCGTGGGATGCTCCACGAGGAAGGTCACGGTGTCGAGCAGGCCGGGATCGTCCAGGAGCCTGCCGCCCGCCGAGGCGGCCTCCTTCTCGGCGCCCTCGCGGATCAGGGCCTTGCGCCGCTCGGGGTCGGCGACCACGAAGGCCGCCTCCAGCGCGGGCAGGTAGGCGTCAGGCCGCTCGAGCTTGATGGGCTTCTTGGCCAGGAATCGATGGCCATGGGTGGTGTTGCCGCTCTTGACGTCGGAGAAGTGGAACTTGACCGGCTTCTCGCCGTGCAGCGCGACGATCCACTGCACCGGACGGGCGAAGGTCGCCTCCTCCCAGCCCCAGCGCATCGACTTCTTGAAGTGCAGGCCGGAGACGATGCCCTGGAGCAGCTCGGGGAGGATCTTCGCCGCCGGCTGCCCCTTCTCCTTCTTCTCCAGGAAGACGTAGCGCCCCTTGGGCGTGTCCTTCTGCTCGGCCTTCTCGAGCTTGATGCCCTGCCCCGCCGCCCACTTCTCGCCCACCTGGGTCGGCTTGCCTTCGGCATCGAAGGCGACCTTGACCGGCGGCCCCATGATCTCCTGGGTGCGGTCGGGCTGCCCGTCGGCCAGCTCCTTGACGATGAGAGCCAGGCGGCGCGGCGTTCCGTAGACCCTCAGCTCGCCGTGCGTCAGGCGCGCTTCCTGCGCCTTCTTGGCGAAGAGGTCCTTCATCTCCTCGAGGGCCGGCGCGACGAAGGACGCGGGCAGCTCCTCGGTACCGATCTCCAGCAGCAAATCCTGGGGCATCTCCAACCTCGAAACAGAGACAGGGACCAATGCGATCTCGGCGGGGACCGTCCGGCTCAGCTCTTGGCAGCTTCCAGGGGCGGCGGGACCCTGCTGCGGTCCTTGAGCATCGGGAAGCCGAGCTTCTCGCGCATGGCGAGCCAGCCCTCGGCGCACCCGCGGGCCACATCGCGCACCCGCTTGATGTAGCCGGCCCGCTCGGTCACCGAGATGGCTCCGCGCGCGTCGAGCAGGTTGAAGGCGTGCGAGCACTTCAGGCAGTAGTCATAGGCCGGGACGGGCAGCTTCTTCTCGAGCAGCCGCTTGCACTCCGCCTCGTACTTGCCGAACAGATCGAAGAGCAGGGCCTGGTCCGACTCCTGGAACGAGTAGCGAGACTGCTCGACCTCGTTCTGGTGGAAGACCTCGCCGTAGCTGACGCCTTCGGTGAACTCGATGTCATAGACGCTGTTCTTGCCCTGCAGGTACATGGCGATGCGCTCGAGCCCGTAGGTGAGCTCGGCGGCGACCGGCCTGCAGTAGAAGCCACCCACCTGCTGGAAGTAGGTGAACTGGGTGATCTCCATCCCGTCGCACCAGACCTCCCAGCCCAGACCCCATGCGCCCAAAGTCGGCGACTCCCAGTCGTCCTCCACGAAGCGGATGTCGTGCTCCTCGGGGTCGATGCCGATCGCCTCGAGCGAGCCCAGGTAGAGGGCCTGCACGTCCTTGGGCGAGGGCTTGAGGATCACCTGGAACTGGTGGTGCTGGAAGAGCCGGTTCGGGTTCTCGCCGAAGCGCCCGTCGGCGGGACGGCGCGAGGGCTCGACGTAGGCCACGCTCCAGGGCTCGGGGCCCAGCACGCGCAGGAAGGTCTGCGGGTTCATCGTCCCCGCCCCCACCTCGAGGTCGTAGCCCTGCCCGATGATGCATCCCCGGCGGGCCCAGTAGTCCTGCAGCTTCAGGATCAGCGCTTGGAAGGAAAGCATGGCGCGGGAAGCTAGCGGCCTTCTGCCACGCCGGTCAATGAGGATCACGCCCCGCGCAGCCAGGCACCCCCCCGGCCGAGCGGTCGCAGAGCGGAGGGCACCCTCTCCACCAGAGGATCAGCTGCAATTACCTGGACTTGCCCGATGCCGCCCGGTCCTCCCGCGCGGGCGTTTCCAAGCGGCTGGCAGTGTGCGAAGTTTAGGACCCTTTCCCAGCCAGGCAAGGGACCTGTTCGAGGCATCGCGTGGACGGCGGCGGCACAGCGGCAAAACCAGAGGCAGCGGCGCCCGCGTTCCGCGAGCGGGCGCGGACCACTTCCCAGGAGATGCCCGCCATCCGCCTGCCCGGCGAGGAGAGCCGCTCCGAACCTGTCCGCCGCATCCGCCCGACCCCTGAGGCGCCGCCGGCGCCGCGGCCAGAGGAGGCTTTGCGGGACAAGCCCGCCGTCCCGCTCGACCGGGACGGGCTGATGCGCACCCGCATCAAGGACCTGGCGCTGCACATCGCCGGCACCAAGGTCGAGAAGATGGTGCAGCAGCTCTACGACGAGCTGGCCCAGGCCGGAGTCTCCTTCCATCCTCCCTGCTACCTCTCCGACGAGTGGGGCTGTCCGGACGGCAAGCCCATCATCGGCCTCCCTTTCTACCTGGCCGACGACAAGCTCGGGGCCATCGAGGGCGAGGTCAACGAGGTCCGCGAGGACGAGAAGGAGAGCATGCTCTATCTGCGGCACGAGGCAGGACACGCCTTCTGCTACGCCTACGAGCTCTACAACGACGAGGGCTTCGCGGCGCTCTTCGGCCCGTTCAGCCGACCCTACGTCGAAGACTACAAGGTGATGCCGTTCAGCCGGTCGTTCGTGCGGCACGTGCCCGGCTGGTATGCCCAGAAGCACCCCGACGAGGACTTCGCCGAGACCTTCGCGGTCTTCATCACGCCCGGCGCCGGCTGGCGGCAGACCTACGCGGGCTGGCCGGCGCTGCGCAAGCTCGAGTACGTCGAGGCGAAGATCAAGGAGCTGGGCCAGGCAGCGCCCAAGGTCCCCGGCCGGGCACCGGAGCTGCCTGACGTCCCGGTGGAGCTGATGGAGGAGACGGTCGGCGAGGTCTTCGAGCGCGAGGGCCCTCCCGCGGACGTGGCGCAGCAGCTCGGAGCGCATTTCGATGCCGACCTGAGACAGATCTTCCTCAGCGCCGGACAGGGGCCGCTGCAGGCCGCCGACGTCGTCGAGGCAGGCCGCAAGCAGCTCATCCCCTCGGTCGGCTACTGGACCGGACTGGCGCGACCGGTCGTCAAGGCGGTGGTGCTGCACCTCATCGCCCGTTGCCGCGAGCTCGGGCTCACCGCCCGTCCGGGGATCGAAGCCGAGTGTCTCGCCCGCTTCTCGGTGCTGGTGACGACGCTGGCGATGAACCGGGTCTACAGCGGGAAGTTCGGGGAGCTGTAGGAAGGGATCGCCCTGGCGCGGGTCCCGCCGGCGCAGACGACGTGGTGTTCTCGTGCCGGGCGCCCGCCTCGACAAGCCATGGGCAAGGTCGACACGAGCAGGATCGACAAGCCCAAGTTCGTCTGCCGCGTGCACTTGCTCCAGGTCTGCCGACGGGTGCCGCCGAGCGCCCAACGTCCCTATCTTTGAACGGGCGGCGTCACCTCGCGGGAATGGTCGGGAGCGCGTCCGCCGTTACGAACGAGCGATGGACGGGCTCTCGGGACTCACGAAACCTTCACGCCGCGCGGGCGGTTCATCATCGCGGCGCATTCAAGGTATATAGGGAGCAGATGAAACCCCAAAAGGTTCCGATCCTCTTCTACCAGCCGCCAGCGGATCCCGAGGATCCGGTGGTGGGGCAGATCTTCGAGGCGTTGCAGGCGCTCGGCCACAAACCCACCCGGTTCGCGATCGAGCGCGACGTGCGCAGCCTCCTCAACGGGATCTCGCGAGGGCGACCGGACCTGGTCTTCAACATCTGCGAGACCTTCGCCAACCGGAACATCTTCGAGGTCAACGTCGCCGCCTTCCTCGAGCTGCTCGACGTGCCCTTCACTGGCAGCGGCACCGCCGGTCTGCTGCTCGCACAGGACAAGGCGATCGCCAAGAAGCTCTTCACCTTCCACCGCGTCCCCTGCCCGGACTTCATCGTCTTCCATCTCGAGAACCTCGACCTCGGCGGCCGGCAGCTGCGCTTCCCGCTCTTCGTCAAGCCGCTGCGCGCCGACGCCTCCATCGGCATCACGCCCGAGTCGCTGGTTCGCGACGTGGGGCAGCTGCTCGAGCGGGTTCGCTACGTCCACTCGCTCGGCGAGGCGGCCATCGCCGAGGAGTACCTCGAGGGCCGCGAGATGTACGTGGGCGTGCTCGGCGGCGAGAGCCGCCCGATGGCGCTGCCCGTGGTCGAGCTGCAGTTCCGCGGCGGATACCCCAAGGGGCGTCCCCGCATCGCCGACTACACGAGCAAGTTCGAGAAGGACAGCCCGGAGTTCAAGGGGACGCGCTCGGTGGTCGCCCGGGTGAGCGCCGAGCTGCGCGAGCGGCTGCAGACCCTGGCGGTGGACGCGTTCGAGGCCCTGCAGCTGCGCGACTACGCCCGCGTCGATTTCCGCATCGACGCCAACGGCAACCCCTTCGTGCTCGAGGTCAACCCCAACCCCTACCTCGAGCAGTCGGCCGAGTTCGCGATGGCGGCCAAGGCCGCGGGGATGGAGTACCCGCAGCTGGTGGAGCGGATCCTCAAGTTGTCGGCTCTGCGGGCCCCCAAGAAGACCACCGAGGAGCCTGAGTCACAGCCCGCGCCGCCCACGCCGGCGGCTCCGCAGAGCGCCGGCGCAGCGGGCTGATCCTCTCGCCCTAGCTACTTCTTCTTCGGGTCGGCCTTCTTCACCTCGGCCTTGGCCGGCTCGACCTTGGCTGCAGGAGCAGCCTTGGGGTCGGAAGCCTTCGCCGCCGGGGCATCCTTGTGGTGCGGGCACCCGGCGCTGCCCTCCTTGCCGCACTCGCACTTCTCGCCGCACTTCTCGCCGCACTTGCACTCTTTGCCGTCCTTGCAGCCGCAGCCAGCTCCCTCGGCGCACTTGGCGTGGGCGTCACCGGCGTGCGGGCAGCCGCCCATGGCCTTCGCTTCGCCGGCCTTCGCGGCGGCGTGGGGGCAGCCTCCGGCCTTCGTCTCGCCGGCCTGAGCGGCAGCGTGATGCGGGCAGTTGCCCTCATTGGGGCAGGCGCGGGCTGCCTGGGCGAAAACCAGCGCGGCGGAGAAAGCGAGAGCGGACAGCAGGACGGTAGTGCGCTTCACGTGGGCCTCCAGTCAAAGGAACGCGCGATTCTGCTCAAGGCGACTCGTTCGGCGCAAGGCTGCTTGGTTCCATCCCCCCAATTGTTCCTTAGAATGCGTCCTCTTGGAGGCCGCATGTCCATCCCAGCCCTCATCGGCCTGCTGGCCGCCACGGCGCCTCTCGTCGCGCCCGCTGAGAGGGAGCTCGAGCTGCGCGTCGAGCCCACGCCGAGGCAGCGACTGCTGGCGACCAGCGCAGCGCTCATCCCCGGGCTGCTGGTGCCCGGTCTCGGCCACCGGCTCGAGGGTGACTCGAGGACCGCCAACCGGCTCCTTCTCGTCTCTGGCTGTGCAGCGACCTCGGTCGCCGCGGGCTTCGCGTTGCTCGCCGGGACCAGCGGCAGCCACGACCTCGCGCCCTTGTACCTGGCGCTGCTTTTCTCGGGCGCCGCGACCCTCGGCCACTCCTGGCTGGCGGACGTCCTGGGCTCTGCCCGGCCGCAGGGACTTAACCAGGCGTTCGCGTCGGAGGAGGCGCTCTCCGCTGCGCTGCTCTACGGAACGAGCTTCGAGCCTGGAGGAAGGGGAAGCCAGCTGGGACTCCTGCGGGCGAGGTTCGAGAGCCCTTCCATCCTGGTCGATGGATGGGGCTCGATCTCTGTGGGCTCGCGCTACCAGGAGCTGCACCTGCGCGCCGGGAAGAAGCTCTTGAGCGACGGGCAGCGCTCGCACCTGGCGCTCGTCCTCGAGGGGATGCGCGAGCTCGCCGCAAGCTCGGACACCACGGGGCACGGCGGTGCCTTGATGGTCGAAGGCCGGCTGGACGGCGGCAGAATCGCCAAGAGCCTGTCGGGGCTGGTCTTCCTGCAGCGCCTGGGAGGCGGCGTGCTGGTCTACACCTACCCCGGCGAAAGCGCGGCGGACCTGCAGACGATGCTCGTCTTCGAGACGGGGATGGCCCTGGCCCTGACCGACTGGCTCGAGCTGGAGGGCGTCTACAGCCAGCGCCCTGACTTGCGCCTGGGGTTCTTCACGGATCATGGGGGCGGCCTCCAGTGGCAGATGCGCGTTCAGGCCCTCTCCCACCTGCGAGTGGTGGCGCTGGGACACGTCGGGGCCGGAGCCGACGTGCTCGCGGGGTTGGAGGCCGCATGGTGAGCGCTCACCGACCGATTCTCCTCGTCGCGCTGCTCGCCGCAGCCGCCTGCGGGCCGGGC
>JACRCT010000016.1 GCA_016218885.1 Deltaproteobacteria bacterium
GCCAGCGCACCCCGCCCTTCAGCGACGACAACCCCCGCTCCACCAAGGCCCAGCAGCACGCGCTGCTGCCGCACGAGGAGCGCGGCACGCTCACCCTGGTCGGGGCGACGACCGAGAACCCGTCCTTCGAGGTCAACTCCGCCCTCCTCTCCCGCTGCCGGGTGCTCACCGTGCGGCCGCTGGGCGAGGAGGAGGTCGCAACCCTGGTGCGCCGCGCCCTGGCGGACGAGCGCGGGCTGGCGGGCAAGGTGACCATCGAGGACGCCGCCATCGCCCACCTGGCGCAGGCCGCCTATGGCGACGCGCGGCGTGCGCTCTCGGCCTTGGAGGTGGCGGCGGCGCACGCGGGCGGCGGCGCGGTGAAGGTCGAGCACGTCGAGGAGGCCCTGCAGGCCAAGACGCTGCTCTACGACAAGGCGGGCGAGGAGCACTACAACGTCATCTCCGCCTTCATCAAGTCGATGCGCGGCTCGGACCCGGACGCCGCGGTCTACTACATGGTGCGCATGCTCGAGTCGGGCGAGGACCCGCTCTTCATCGTGCGGCGGATGGTCATCTTCGCCGGCGAGGACATCGGCAACGCCGACCCGCAGGCGCTGGCGGTGACCGTCAACTGCCTGCAGGCGGTGCAGTTCGTGGGGCTGCCCGAGGCGGTGCTGCCGATGAGCGCCGCGGCGAGCTACCTGGCCCTGGCCCCCAAGTCCAACGCCGCCCTCAAGGCCTACTCGGCGGCACGCCAGGCGGTGATGGACAAGGGGCCAGTGGCGGTCCCGATGCACGTGCGCAACGCCCCCACCACGATGATGAAGAAGATGGGCTACGGCGCCGGCTACAAGTACCCCCACAACTTCGAGGGTCACTACGTGGCCGAGGAGTACCTGCCCGAGGAGCTGAAGGGAGCGCGCTTCTACGAGCCCTCCGGCAACGGCTTCGAGAGCGAGCTCAAGGAGCGGCTCGAGCGCATCCGCGCCGCGCGCCGTCAAGGCAAGGACGGCTGATCCCCTGGCCCTGCAAAGGACGCTATGGTGGGCGCCACCGTTGCTCCTCGTGAGGTGCTCCGATGTCCAAGCGCGACAAGAAGCGCAAGCAGAAGAAGCAGCAACAGCAGGGCTCCGACGAGTACTCGGGAGTAGGGCTGCTCTCCTCGATGCGCGGCGGGTTCAAGAACGTCGTCGGCACGGGCCCGGGCCAGCAGGGGCCCAAGAATGCCGCCAACCGGATCAAGGACCTCGTCTTCTGGGCCCTGATCATCGCGGTACTCATGCTGCTCTTCTATCGGTTCGGCTTGCGACGCTGAAGCCACGGCCCGACCTGGGGCATCCAAGCACGTCCGCTCGAGCCGCCTTTCTCGTGAGAGCCGGGCCGCGGCCTCGATGCATGCCGGTGGTGATAACACCCACCGTGGCCCCACAAACCTTTCATAGAGCCCGACAGTCCTGCCCCGACCTTTGCGGGGCAGCGGTGGCTGTTCGGCACGAGGCCCTCAACAAAGACGCACACTTGCATCCACGCCCCTCCGATTCGGGCCCGGGCACGGGCACTGCATCTGTAATCGCACCAAAGCGGAGGACGCGATGCGCAAGGCCACTCCCAGCGCAGTGCGGTTGCAGGCCTATCGTGAGCTCTATTCCGCCCTGTGTGGGCTCGCGGACACTCTGTACGAGGAGGCGTTGGCCGTCGCCGCCAACGACCGCGACGCCGCCTTCGCTGCCTCCTGCGCGCTGGTCCGCCGGCTCCAGGCAGAGCAGGCCCCGACCGCGGGAGGCGGGCTGTTGGGGCGCCTGGACGCTCTCTCCTGGGGGCCGCGACGCTCGATGAGCAACCCGAGGCCCTCGCGACGCACGGCCTCTGCCCACTCGTGCCGCTAGCTCGACCCCTTCAGACGCCGCCGTCGCGGGCGTTGGGATCACCTGGGCACTTCTCGTACTCATCGACGAGCGGCGCCACGGTGCCATCGTGCGCGACCTCGACACACACCACCGGGAGAGTGCGCCCGGACCGGCACCCGTCCTCTTCAAGCGTGGCGCCCTGGTAGACCTCCAGGCAGTCGGGCGGCATGCAGGAGCGGAAACCCCAGCCGAACGACGAGTGGTAGTAGCGGTAGTGCTTTCCCTGGAAATCGAACTCCAACGAGTCGTTGTGGTGGTTGCCACCATAGTCATAGAGGGCCCCAGCCGCCGGCGTGACCACGTTCGCGAACGAGAGCCAGCCGCCCTCGGTCTGCATCACGATGCCACCGCCCATCCCCATCATCCGGTTCTCCAAGGGCGTCGCCTGCACGTAGAAGAAGCCGTCGAGAGCGCCGTGCTTGAAGGTGCACACATAGTCGATGTCCCAAGCGGTCGTGGTTTCGACGGGGCCCGGGCCTATTCCCCCTCCCACCGGGATCGTCCGCTCCTGCGGAACGCGCAGGGTGAATCCATGCTCATCCACCACGCCCCCTGCATCGGGGACGGCACTGTCCGCAGCAAAGGAGGCATCCGGTGCGCTCGAGGCGTCCCGTGCGCTCGAGGCGTCGACTGAGGCCGCGGCGTCCGCGGATGCGGCAGCGTCGAAACCGGCTCCCGCATCCAACCGCTCCGCTTCCTCGCTGCAAGCCGCCATGGTTCCGAGCGATCCGAGGACGATCCCCACCACGGCGGCACTCCACTGGTGCTTGATGCAATTGGTGCCCATGACTCCTCCCGAGAAGAGGCAGTCATCCTCCACCGCGATGGGGCCCCCTGTCGATACGGGAATCGGCGAGAATCCTGCCCATACCGCGGGCCGGGAGGTGCTTTCGATGCGTGGAGTCCTGGTGTGGAGCTGCTGGATGGGTTGCCTGGCCCTGGCCGGTTGCAGCAAGGCGCCCGAAGCTGCCTCAGAGCTGGTTCTGCGCGTGCGCGGCCCCGATGGCACGGCTCCGGCGCGCTTCGAGATCATCGCCGACGTCGCGCAATCGACCGTCACCTCCGTCGAGTGCGGCGGCGCGGAGAGCCCGCCGCTGGGCTGGTCCTGTGGCCAAGGTGAGGCGAGGTTCGCCCAGGCCCCGGAGGAGCTGGGCCTCACCGTGCGCTCTCCCGGCTTGCGGACGCTGCGCACCCGAGTCCGACCGACCTACCCTTCCACCGGACACGGCGAGGCCGAGCTCGCCCTCGCGGCCCTGCCCGCGGCGGTGGCCAACGCGGACTACCGCACCGGCTTCCCGCTCGACTCGACCGTCGCCGACCTCCAGGCCCTGGCGTGGTCCACCTCCGACGAGCTCGGGCCCGTGCACGTGGTGAAGTTCTACCTGGAGAAGCTCGACGCCGAGCCGGAGGTCTACTTCCAGAACACCGCCAAGCACCCCATCCACTACGACTTCGTGCGCCGGGTGCTGGGGCGCAGCATCAACTCCGCCGATTTCGTGCGCGCCACCTACCAGGGCGCAGATCGCAAGGCGATGGCGGGCAGCATCCTCTTCCGTCCGGACGCGAAGACACGCGGCGTGGCGGGGCCTCTCACGGTGGAGTTCTTCCCCAGCGACGACCTCAATCCCGCGCAGGCGGCCACCGCGGTGACGCTGCTCGCCGAGCGGATGCCTTTCGCGCCGTGGCACGGCGTCGCCCACGTCGCCTTCTACCTGCCGGCCGGCACCACCCACGAGACACAGGCGGAGGGGTCGGCCCGCGAGCTGGAGGCAGCCGGGGTCCCCTGGCTGAAGCGCCTGGACCTCTATCAGGGGCTGACCCAGCAGATCCTCAATCCCGGGGTCGCCTTCGGGACGCTGCGGGTCGTCACCCCCGAGCAGCTGGCGACCGAGGCGGTCTCTTTCCGCGACGTGCTGGTCCTGACCCGGCTGCCCAACGAGCTTCCCATCGTCGGGGGCTCGATCACCGAGGAGCTGCAGACCCCCTTGGCTCACGTCAACGTGGCGGCCCGGGCGCGCGGCACGCCCAACATGTCCCTGCTCGGCGCCTCCCAGGACTCGCGGGTCGCGCCCCTGGTCGGCAAGCTGGTTCGCTTCGAGGTCCGACCCGGGCAGTTCAGCCTCGCCGAGGCAAGCCTGGCCGATGCCGAGGCGTTCTGGCAGGAGCGCGCGAATCGACCCGAGCTCGTCCCGGAGGCAGACCTGACCACGGCCGGCCTGCCCGATTTCTCCTCCCTCGGGTTCGCCGACTCGAAGTCGGTGGGCGCCAAGGCAGCGAACCTGGCCGAGCTCTCCAAGCTGCTTCCGGGCATCGCCCCCAACGGCTTCGCTCTGCCCTTTGCGCACTACGACCAGTTCCTCCAGACCGCGGTCCCCGCCGCCGCGGCCTTCGACGCCGCGCGCGCGGACTGCGTGAGCGAGAAGCGCGCCGCGGCCCTCTGCGACCAGGCGGTCGCGCTGCTGCGCCCTCCCGCCGCCGCGGAGACCTTGGCGCAGCTGATTGCCCGGCTGCTCGCGACCCCCACCTTCCAGACCGACTCCAACCTGCGCTTCGCCACCCTCGACGCCCTGCGCTTGCTCTTCTGCGCCGTGCCTGTCGACGCGGCGCTCGCCGCCGACCTCGACGCCAAGGTTGCTTCCCTGGGCGGGGTCCCGGTCCGCTTGCGCTCGAGCACCAACGCCGAAGACCTGCCCAACTTCAGCGGCGCCGGCCTGTACACCTCGGTCTCCGCCGAGGCCGCGGGAACCAAGATCGCCTCGCGGCGATTGTGCAAGGTCTGGGGCTCGGTCTGGAACTGGACTGCCTTCGAGGAGCGCGCCTTCTGGAACATCAACCACCAAGCCGTACGCATGGCGGTGGCGGTCCATCCCTCCTACCCGAACGAAGCCGCCAACGGGGTGCTCATCACCCAGAACATCGCCGAGCCCACCGTGGCCGGCATGTACGTGAACGTCCAGAAGGGCGAGGTCTCAGTCACCAACCCCACCGACGGCGCGATCCCCGAGGTCTTCTCCATCCTCCCTGCGCCCGCCGGCCTGCAGGTGGCACGACAGCGCTTCTCCAGCCTCTCCCCTACCGCTCCGCTGCTCTCCGATACGGAGATCTCCGCGCTGTACGCGGCGGCGAACAAGGCCCAGCGCCACTTCGCGCCTCTCTACCAGAAATCACCCGAGGAGCTGGCGCTGGACATCGAGTTCAAGTTCGACGGGCCCGAGCGCAGGCTGGTGCTCAAGCAGGCCCGGCCCTACTTCGAGCACTAGCAGAGCTGGACGCGAGAGGGATTTCGAAGAATCCCTCATCCCTGCCCCCTCCCCGGCGCTTCGCTTCGATCTTTTTCGACACGTGGCTCGTCGAGCGCGCGCCACGGGAGGGAGGGCCGCCTTCCCGGAGCCGCTCGCCCGACCGCGGGCAAACGTTTTCCCACTTCTCCTCTCCCGCCCCCGCCTTCCTTCCTGAGGCACCACCGCGGGCAAACGTTTTCCCGCGGCTCGCCGCCGATCCCGACACCAAAGTTGGCGTGCGCCCGGAACCGAAGTACAAGAGTGAAGCTGCAACGGGAGGGAGTCAGACACGACTGACGGTGTTTCTCGCCCCGGTGCTCAATACGCCTCGTAGGCCGATATGGGGGTTGCCATGGGAACCGCAGAGCGAGAGGCGCAGCTCGAGCTGAGCGACGAGCAGGCGAGGGAGATCGCCGAGCAGGTCGTGATGCTCACTGCCGTGAACGACGTGCAGACGATGGCGGTGGTGGGCGACACCATCCTCAAGCGCGTCTTTGCCAACGACGAGAAGCTCTTCCGCTCACAGAGCCGCTACAAGGGCGCATCGCTTACCAAGCTCGCCACCCAGCCAGGCATGGCCGATGCCAATTGGAATCGCCACAAGCTGGACAGCGCCGTCGAAATCTACCTCCTGTCCAAGGTGCACCAGGGCCTCGGCTCCTGGAAGCATCTGCTGGTCAGCCACTTCGCGGTCGTCGTCGGCCTCGTCCCCGAGACGCAGAAGGAGCTGCTGGATCTAGCCGAGAGGGAGCGCTGGACCGTCACCCGTCTCAAGGAGGCCGCCGGCAAGCACCGCCCGGCCCCCGCCCCGGCGCCAGTCACCAAGAAGACTCGATTCCTGCGCGAGCTGAGCGACGCCCTCAAGGTCCTCGACCAGTGGTGCTCCTTCGCCGACGGCCTGGCCACCCATGCCATCGAGGCGGGCATCCCCGCAGACGATACCGCCCAGCTCGGCCTCGCCATGATGGACGTCCACGGCATCCTCCGCAGCTGGCAGGAGCAGCTCGGCGTCGCGGCTCCAGCGCCGCGCCCCATCGAGGAGATCGCGAATACCATCCTCGGGCTCGGGAAACGCAAGCTGGCCAATTCCCGCGCGAGCAAGAAGAAGCAGATGAAGCACAGGAAGAAGACCGGCTAGGACGACCCGTCTTCCCTCACCGCCCTCGGCGCCAGATGCGTGGATTGCTCGAGCACGGTCGGCGGCAGCACCTGCTCTCCGCTCTCCCGCTTCACCCCGACCTCGTTGGGCACCCCCTCCACGAAGGGAGTGCGCCAGAGGAGGACCGGCGGGTGCTCGTAGCTGGAGAGCCGCGGTAAGTTCGGGTTGGGAGGCGAAGTCGAGGCCGACGAAGGGCCGGGAAGAGGGCAGGCACAGGCTCGCCATTCTCCCGATGCCGACGATGAAGTCGCAGCCCTCGAAGAGCTGCAGGATGAACTCGTGAGCGCAGGCCATGTGCGCGGCGGCGATGATCTCCCCGCGGGTGGCCTCGGTCATAGAATGCGGCCCCCTCCCCCCGGAGACCCCATGGCTCGCTGGCGCATGCCCCTGCTCCTCGTCGCCCTCGCCCCGCTGGCCTGCGGCCGGACCGAGACCTTCGAGGCCCGCCGCCCCGCCCGAACCGACGGCGGGGTGATCCCCGCCGACGCTGCGATCGTCGACGGGGGAGACCCGTCTCCGGACGCGGGCCCGGCCGAGGATGCCGGCAGCAGCGCCTGCACCGCGGTGGAATTCTGGCGGCTCGAGCCGCGGGCCCTCCGCGCCGCGTTCCTCTCCGACGCGGTCACGCCGAGGATGGGCTCGACCGAGCGCCTGAACGTCGAGGTCGGGCTGGAGACCGCGTGCGAGGAGGTCGCGCGGGTGGAGGTGATCGTGATGCCCGGCAACGCGACCGACTTCGTCACCCTGAGTGCCTTCGTCTGGGTCCGCGAGCCCGAGCGCTGCGAGCCGGCGCCGCGGGTCGCGGTGACCCGGGTCTCCATCCCCGGGCGACAGGCGGGCAACGGGAGGGTCGCGATCCGCGACGGTCACGCCGAGCCGGGCGACTGGGAGGGGCTGAGCTACCTTCGCTCCGAATGCCCGGGCTCGCTCTGTCCGTGCGATTCCTGGGCGCCGGGTTCGGCCGGGGTCGGCCAGTGGTGCAACTCCGACTGCGACTGCGCCGCCGGGCTGAGCTGCTTGGCCTTCGCGGGGCCGCAGGGGCAGCCGAGGTGGGGATGCTTCGCTCCCTGCGAGACGGGCGTGGACTGCGCGGCGGCGCAGGGCGAAGTCTGCGGCGACCCCGACGGCGCGCCCAACCTGATCTGCGTCCCGCCGGCCTCCTGCGAGCCGAGCCCGTGCCCGCCCGGCTTCCGCTGCGGCCCGGGGCCCTCCGGCGGCACCGCCTGCCTCGACGAGCGGCACGGAAGGCTCGAGGCGTGTGACTGCGACGCCGACTGCCTCCCGGGCCTGCGCTGCGTCCTCGGGCTGCTCGACTCGCACATCTGCATGATCCCCTGCGCCACCGAGCGAGACTGTCCCGATGACCACACCTGCCGTGGCGTGTGCTTGATGCACGCGGATTGAGGGGCCAGCGAGGCCCGCCCCGCGAGGCCTGAAGCTGCCCATCGATGGGCAGGTCGTCCTCGGCTCCGGGGATGCCAGCGCGCGCGGGGCCTCGGAGCGCGGTCGCCGGCGAGCTGCACGCGCGTGCGACGGGCGTGTCCCGCGCAGCGGCCGTGGCCCTCGTGTTGGCGATGGCGGTCCCGGCCTTCTTCCTGTCGACCGCCGGCGTCCCGCAGTAGACAGCCGGACCGGCCGTCAGCGACACCGGCATCACCTGCGCCCACCGCGACCGGTGCCAGAGGATGTCCGCGTGGCCGGCCTTCCCCTTCGCGAGGGCCGGCTCACTCGAGCACGGTCGGCGCCAGCACCTGCTCTCCGCTCTCCCGCTTCACCTCGACCTCGTGGTGTATCTCGTCCAGGAATCGAGTGCGCCAGAGGAGAACCAACCCGTCGCCGGTCTTTGCCTCGAGCGCGTCCTCCCAGTTGTGATGCGTGTTGGTGTAGCGCAGCCGATCCATCGCATCGACGACGTAGGTTCGTCCCCCGAAGGTCATCGAGAAGGATAGCGGCACGTAGATCGTGCTCATCCCGTCTCCCTGCCCCGCTCGTTGGCGCTCGAGCATCATCGACACGTCGCCGGCCCCGCTCTGTGCGGTGAGCGTCTCGTGGCGCGGCTCGGGGTACGGCCCCAGCTCGCCCTTGTCGCTCAGGTACGAGGCCGTCGACTGCCCTTGGGCGTCCCGGACGTCGACGAAGAAGGACGTCCCGTTCGAGGTCGAGAAGGTGACGGTGAACGCCCCCACCTTCACGGAATGGCCCGCCCGGCCCGAGCTCGACGCGGGGCTGATCGCTGCCTTCTCGATCAGGGTGCCGATGACCGCAGGGTCCTCCGCAAACCAGACCGGGACCACGCCCTCGAGTGAGTAGCCCGGCGCGGCGGCCTGCGGGCAGGTCAGGAGCTGGAAGCTGTCCATGTAGCCGTTGCCGCTCAGGCCGACGAGGAAGGTGCTCGCGTCGTCGCAGGTCAGGCGCCGGGTCATCACCGTGTCGTCGACCCGCGTCCATCCTCCCTGGACATCCCAGCGCTCGGTCGTGGCGTCCCCGTCCGGATTGCGCGTCGTCAGATCGATGTAGGAGAGGGTGTCCAAGCCCTGGACGTCATTGAGCGCGAGCCGCTCCGGCGTTGCGGGAATCCCGGCCCCGCCCTCGGAGATGGGACGGAAGACGGTGTGATACAGACGGGGCTCCTGCGTGAAGTCGATGAGCGAGTCCTCGAACCAGTTGTGGTGCTGGGCGGCATAAGTCTGGGCGAAGAAATCGCCACTCTCGATGACGGCCCAGGCCGCGTCGGTGAAAGCCACCTGCACGCCCCGCAAACGAACGGCATACGTACCCCGCCTCACGAGCTGCCGGGTGTCCATGTAGCGGTGGATCACCAGGTGCCGTCCGGCGCGGGTGGCGCGCAGGACCTCCACCGCCTTCTCCCAGTCGGGCTCGCCTTGGCAAGCCTCCAGCTCGATCGGTTCCGGCACACCAAGCATCTCGAGGTGGAAGCCCACCTGGTCCTCGCCGCCGCCGATCACCACCGGCTCGGTGTGCTGTGCGCTGCGGTACAGCTGGTAGCGCTCCACCAGCACTCCCGCTGCCCCCAGGTCGTGGGCGATCGACGCCTGCAACGAGGTGTAGTCGCCGGTGGTGCTCACCTCGTAGTGGCGCAGGGAGAGCCCTATCGAGTCCTCCGATGGTCGCCAGCGTTGGCTCGACAAGTTCCCCTTCTCGACCAGCAGCCCATCGACGCGCGCCTGCGCCAGCTGCCACGGCTGAAGCCCCAAGCGGACCTGCTGGGGAATCGCGACGTGGACCTTGCGGGCGACCTCTTGCGCGAGCTCATTGTTCTCCCTCCAGCGGGTACACAGGTCGATAGGCCCCGGCCACTGGACCGCCACGTTCTCGAGCGGCGTGCCGCTCACCGAGCCGTCCACCATGAACACCGCCGCATCGCGGGGCCCGCTCGCGCCGCCGTCGGCCTGCGCGGCGTCCGGGCCTGGCGAGGCTCCCGCGTCCCCAGCAGCGGTCGAGGTGTCCGGGTTCCCTACCCCACCCGCGTCCACGGGCGACGGGCTCTCTAGGCAAGCGACGAGCATCGCCACGACGAGGAGTGCTGCAAGCGGCCAGGAGGGGTTCGTTCGAGCCGACAAGGAGTCTCCGATCTCACGGGTCACTGGTCCAATAGGGTCGTGCCTGCTTGACGACCACCCGGCCATCGCGAGCCCACTTCACCTCGACGTCGAGCAGGAGCGGGCGACGGGCGGGGTAGACGTTCGTCTCCATGTAGTCCTGGAGCGTGAAGAGCAGGGCGCCCAAGGTCTGCAGCGCGTCGGGAGTCCAGACCTGCTCTCCAGTGGGGACGAGCGAGGAGGAGACGAGCAGCTGCACGTCCTGCATCACCGGCGGCGTGCCATGGCGGCGGAAGGTGAGCACCTCGGCCACCGCCAGCGGATCGGCCGGGCGCACCACGCTCTCCTCGCCCGCCTGAGAAACCACGCGATAGACGGGATCGCCCGAGTCCACGGCGAGGTTGGTCACCGCCACCGCGTTGGCCTTCTCCATCACGAAGGAGGGGTTGATGGCGATGCCCATGTACACCGACAGGTGGTCGATGCCGTAGTACTCGCGCTCGTCGAAGGCCCGATCGTTCCACAGGCTCGCCCACACTCCGCGCACCGCCTTCTGCAGCGGCTTCTCCTTGACCAGGTCTTCCTCGTGCTCGGCGATGAGGTCGGGCAGCCAGGTCCGCTCCGGGTGTGCGGCGAGCTCGGCGCGGCGGGCGGCGGCCAGGTCGCGCAAGTGCTGGGCGTGCTCCTCGGTGAGGCACTTCGAGGGGCCGGTGGTGTCGGCGTCGAGGTCGTCGGCCAGGCAGCCCGTCTTCGAGTCGTACAGGCCGGCGCCGGAGAAGTCCTCCAGGTCCTCGGCGTTGGTGCTGCTGCGCAGCCGCAGGAACCGGGTGTCGGAGCCGGCGCCGAACACCGCGCGGGCCTGCGCGGCGAGCTCGTCCAGGAAGCCCGCCGGCAAGGGCGCGGCCTTCACCTGGTCGCGCAGCGAATCGAGGGCGCTGGCCTTGAAGGCGGAGTCGGTCCGCAGCCGGGGGTCGGCGAGCGTGGCGCGGATCACCGGCTCGAGCCCCGAACCCTCAAGGAACGCCACGTAGCGCGCGAAGGGGATGGCGAAGCCGTCCTGGGTGTTCTCGGCCGGCAGCGCGCGGCGGATCTCCGCCAGGTTGGCGGCCTTGACCCCCACGCTCTGGGCGTCGGCGTGGCTCAGCTCCGAGAAGCGCCCCAGCGCCTGGTTGGAGAGGTCCGCGGGCGCGGCCCCCAGCGGCGGCCGCTGGCTCTTCCAGAACGCCTCGGCGTCCTCCAGCCGCGCCGCCTCGATGATCACCTGTGAGGAGGTGACCTTCAGGTGCACCAGGCTTCCGGCGAGGCGCGCGACCAGCGCATTGGCATAGATCTCGGGCACCGCGGCATTGGGGATGCCCTTCTCCCGCAGCCGCAGGTTCACGTGGCTGAACTCGTTCTGCGGGTTGGCGGTGACCAGGCCGGCGACGATGGAGATGTCGTTGGGGGCGCTCTGAACCACCACCACCTCGCGCGGCCCGTACTCCAGCAGCGGCTGGCCGGCCGGGACGCGGCGCAGCAGCCCATAGCCCTCGCCCTGGCTGTAGGAGACCGAGGGGATGCCTTGCAGGAGCGCCGAGGGAAAGATGCTGGCGATGCCGCGCTGCTCGAGGGCCGGCCGGGCTCGCCGCAAAAAGCTCTCCTGCGCGGCGTCGGAAGGGACGAAGACCAGCATCGGGGCCGCGACCGGCGCGCAGGACTTGAGCCGCGCATCCACCTCGGCGACGTCGTCCTCGGTCAGCAGGTCCTCGAGGCCAGACTCGGCATAGAGGGTGTACGCGAAAACCCCCACCTGATCGGTGAGCGGGTGCTTCACCGCCGGCCAGGCCTTGAGCGCTCCACCCCACAGGGACCGGGTCGACCGGCGCATCACCATGCTCACGTACGCGTCCAGGCTCAGAAGCGTGAGCTCGGGGAAGCTCCTCAGGAAGTGCAGATGCCAAGGGTAGAGGTGCATGTCCTGGAAGTAGCAGTCCTCGAGCAGCGGCGCGGACCGCGGCTTGGCCGCTACCGGTGCCAGGTACTTGATCTCGCCGTCGCCCGCCGCCAGCACGGCAAGGTCGGCCGGCGTCTCGAGGCGAGTGCGATACCCGGGGAAGATCGTCTGGGCACCGGCATCGGGCGCGGCCGCGGCGTCGGGAAGCCCCTCGGAGGCATCCGGCCCCATCGCCGCATCCGTCGGGTCGGCAGGTGGGGTCGAACCGCCGCACGCTGACAGCAGAAGAGACCAAGCCAGAAGCACGAGAGCCGATCGCAAAGCTACCTCCAGAGTGGAAACGCCCGGCAACGCAGGCTGCACAGCTCTCGGCACAGCCGCTGGCTCATGGCCGCGCAGATCACGATGTCGGTGGTGGCTCACTCGAGCGCGGTCAGCGGCAGCACCTGCTCTCCGCTCTCCCGCTTCACCTCGACCTCGTTGAGCACCCCGTCCATGAAACGCGTGCGCCAGAGGAGGACCAGCCCGTCGCCAGTCTTCGCCTCGAGCTTGTCTATCCAGTTGTGGTGGGTGTTGGTGTAGCGCAGCTGATCCATCGCGTCGACGCGATAGGTCCGGCCGCCGAAGGTCAGCGAGAAGGAGAGGGGCGCAAAGATGGAGCTCTCGCCCACCCCCTGCCCCGCCCACTGCCGCTCGAGGGTCATCGACACGTCGCCGGCCCCGTTGTGCGCGCTGAGGATCTCGTGACGCGGCTCGGGATATGGCCCCAGCTCGCTCTTGTCGCTCATGTACGAGGCCGTCAGCTGCCCTTGGGCATTGCGGACATCGACGAAGAAGGACGTCCCGTCCGAGGTCAGGATGGTGACGGTGGAGGCCCCGACCTTCACGATGTGGCCGGCGCGACCTCCGCTCGAGATAGGCGAGATCTCACTGGGCTCGATCACCGTCCCGATGAAGGTCGGGTCCTCCTCGAACCAGAAGGGGACTACGCCCTGGAGAGAGTAACCGGGTGCGGCGGCCTGCGGGCAGGTCAGAAGCTCGAAGCTGCCCATGTAGCCGAGGCCGCCCTGTCCCACCAGGAAGACGCTCCCATTAACGCAATTCAGGCGCCGGGTCATCGCGGTGTCGTCGACGCGCGTCCATCCGCCCTGGACGTCCCAGCGCTCGGTCGTGGCGGTTCCGTCCGGATTGCGAGTCGTCAGATCGATATAGGGAGGCGTGTCCCAGCCCTGAAGATCGTTGAGCACGAAACGCTCCGGCGTGGCGGGAATTCCAGCTTGGCCCTCGGAGATGGGACGGAAGATGGTGTGGTACAGACGAGGCTCCTGCGTGAAGTCGATGACGGAGTCCTCGAACCAGTTGTGGTGCTGGGCAGCGTAGGTCTGCGCGAAGAAATCGCCGCTCTCGATGACGGCCCAGGCCGCATCGGTGAAGGCGACCTGCACTCCCCGCAGCCGAACGGGGTAGGAGCCGGCCATGGAAAGCCGGGTGTCCAGGTAGCGGTTGATCACCAGGTGTCGACCGGCGCGAGTGGCGCGCAAGACCTCCACCGCCTGCTCCCAGTCGGCCTCGCCTCCACAGGCCTGCAGCACGATCGGGTCCGCCACGTCCGGGACCTCGAGGTGGAAGCCCAC
>JACRCT010000394.1 GCA_016218885.1 Deltaproteobacteria bacterium
CGGGTGCTCACGCCCCTGGGAGAGGGGAGTCTGGCTTGTTGCTGCTCCCGCCGTCCGCATCAGCCTCGGGCGTGAGTGCCTTCGTCGACGCGCCTGAGTCGAAACGGATGAAGGGCTTGGCTTGCCGGTTTACCTCGTCGACGTCGACGAGGTACCGGCGGCGGAAGTCATAACGCCAAGGCCGATGAGAAAACGGAGAAGGACAAGTAGCGCGCACGAGAGACCCGCTTCTCTCCGAAGCTCCCTACGTGGGGACACGCGCTGCCCATCCTCGGCGGAGGCCCGTGGGACCCCGAGCTGGCTTCATGTGGGGTCACTTGCCTTGGTGGCGGGCGCCGAAGGCCGGAGCCCTCGAACCGTGTCGACTCACGTGCGTCGCCGAAGCCACGGACGCAGTGAGCATCGGGTGAGCAGGAGACCGCCAGGAGCCGAACTTCCCTCTCCCAGGGGCGTGAGCACCGGTTGGGAGAGGGGCAGGGGGAGCAGGCCTTCTCCCTGCTTCCAAGCATCAGGCCCGCCCCACCAGCCAATCCTCAGTAGCGAGCGGTGGTGACCCGGTAACCGGCGCGGAGGTCGGTGAGCTCCTATCGGTCGAGGGACAGTAGGTAGGCCAGGAGCCGGTCTGGTCAGGTGGTCTGGTCAACGGGTCGGGCAGCGGTGGCCATGCTCCGCCGCGGGTCGGCGATGCCGGGCTATCGCCGCGATTCGGAATCGGAACCTGGCCCCGAGCGGACCTCATGCAGGCGGGGGCTCGATGGCCACGTGCTCTTGCTCGTAGACAGCGGGCGCTCACCACCTCGCAGGCCGGGCAGTGGCCGTGGACGTCGAGACGGGATGCCGGGCGGCACATTCCTGGGACCGGCCTGAATCTTTGGGAGCCGGCAGAGGCGCCGGCCCGGAGAGTCGATGATGGCTGCGCGCCTGCTCTGCCTGCCGATCCTGGCGACTGCCCTTGCTGCCCAAGGAGCGATCGCCGCCCCGCCTCGCCTGTTCGAGATCGATCCGCATGCCTTCCAGCTCGTCCGTCAGGAGTCCGGGCCGACGAACTACTACTCGGTGGTCGAGAGTCCCGATGGTGCCTACATCCATGGCGCCTACCAGCCTCCCGAAGAGACTGCCGTGCTCGGCTACTCGTTCCCCGAGGACCAGCGCCGGACGGTGGCGAAGATCCGTTGGCGGTGGCGGGCGGTAGTCCTCCCCGAGAGGGGTGACGAGTGCGTCCCGGAAAGGGCCGACTCCGCGGCGACGGTCTACGTCACCTGGAAGCGAGGTGCGCGCTGGTACTCGCTCAAGTACGTGTGGAGCTCAGTGAGCCCCAAGGGCGCGGTCTGCGACAAGAAGAGCAACCCCCTCCGCGTCCAGGAGACGATCATCGTCGAGAGCGGCGCACCCCTGAATCGCTGGAAGACGGTGGAACTCGACCCCGACGCCGAGTTCCGCAAGCACTTCGAGGGCGGCGATCCCAAGGCCGAGGTCCCCGACCTGAGCGGCATCGGCATCATGGTCGACGGGGACCAGACCCAGAGCCCCAGCGAAGCGGACTTCGGGTCGTTCGCCTACCAGGCGCGCTGAGTCACAGAGCAAGAGCTCGGCCTGCCTGCCTTACCTCGCCGACGTCGACGAGGTAGCGATTCGCGGCGAGGTACGCGCCGGGTGCGCGTTGACTGGCTGGACGGGTCGCCGAGTCGAGGCCAACTCAGTCCAGTGGAGTGGTCATCTGGTCCACCCTGGGAATTCGAAATCGGAACCTGGCCCCTGCGCGAGACCCACGCGCGCGGAGCTCGATCTGCCATGCCGTCGCGCCCGAGCTGACGAACTCGACTCCGGTTGCCGGACCGCGTGGCAATCGCATCTTTTCCATGGAGAGGGCCTCGGCCGGCGGTTGGAGCGCGAGGGGAGGACCCCTCCCTAGAGGGTGGCGTTGAGCATGGCAGCGCAAGCTTGGGGAGTGGCGGCGTTCAACGCCGAGCTCCTGGGCGTCAGCGCGCTCGCCGGAGCCTTCGGGGCGTTGTTCGGTCTGGGCGGCGGCATTCTCATCGTGCCGGTGCTCACCCTGGGCCTCGGCATCGACCTGCGGCACGCCATCGGCGCCAGCCTGATCTCAGTGGTGGCCTCCTCCAGCGGCGCGGCGGTGGGCTCGCTGCGCGATCGTCTCACCAACGTGCGTCTCGCAGTGCTGCTCGAGTGCGCCACCACGCTGGGCGCCCTCGGCGGCGCCCTGCTCGCGGGGAGGGTCCCCTCGCGCGCGCTCTTCGTGGCCTTCGCTCTCGTGCTGATTCTCTCGGCAGGCTCCATGGCCCGCAGCCATGGGGCTGGGGTCAACCCAGCACCGGACAGCGATGGTTGGTCGCGCCGATTGCGGTTGGCGGGCACCTATCGCGACGCTGCGCTGGGGCGGGAGGTGGCCTATCAGGTGCGTGGCGTCCCCTGGGGGATGGGCCTGATGGCGCTGGCAGGCGTGTTCTCGGGGATGCTGGGCATCGGCAGCGGGGCGCTGAAGGTCCCGGCGATGGACCGCGTGATGCGCGTGCCGCTCAAGGTCTCCTCAGCCACCAGCAGCTTCATGATCGGCGTCACGGCGGCGGGCAGCGCCCTCGTCTGGTGGTCGAGAGGCGAGATCGTCCCGCTGCTGGCCGCGCCCGTGGCGTTGGGCGTGCTGGCCGGCTCGGCGGCCGGGGCCCGCCTCCTTCCCAGGCTCGACGGCGGTCTGCTTCGCTATCTGTATTGCCTGGTGCTGGTGGCCCTGTCCCTGGAGATGCTCCTGCGTGGACTTGCGACCTGAAAGACCCTCGAGCCTCGCGCCGCAGGGGGGACAGGTGCGGTTCCTGCTCGGCGGGACGCTGGCTGCGGTGGCCCTGCTGGCGGCCGGCCTGGTGCTCGCCTTGGCGCACGGGGGCATCGGTACCCTCGGCTTCCCCGCGCCGCACGCCCTGCGCGCCGCGCTGGGCACCTTGCCCGGGCCCGCGACGCTGCTGTCCTGGGGCCTCCTGGTGCTGGTGGCTCTGCCGGCGATGCGCGTGGCGGTCGCCCTCCTGGGCTTCTGGCGCGAAGGGGACCGGCTCTACGTGGTGATCTCCGCAACCGTGCTCGCCTTGCTCCTCGCTGGGGTCAGCGTCGGGCGTGGGCTGTGAGCACCGGGCCCTGGCGCCCTGCCTTATCTTTCTTCTGGCTTGGGCTCGGGGAGATCACCGTGGGCCTGCTCAGGGGGCGTCAGGCGCCCGAGGGGGGAAACATGTCGGAGCTGAAGATGAATCGCGAGAAGCTGCTCGACAAGCTGGGCGAGCGCTGGCTCTTCGAGAAGAGGACCGTCACCCTCTACGACCAGATTCTCAAGAAGCTCGAGGCCTTGGAGTTCGAGGGCGACGTCTCCAAGCTCCAGCAGTTCCGCCAGCAGGAGTACGACCACCAGCGCTCGCTCGAGACCTACATCAAGCAGTGCGGCTCGAACATCCGCAAGAGGACGCCGTCCCAGCGGGCCGTGGAGATCGAGTCGCAGGCCTTCGAGAACATCATCGCCGACACCGATGACCCCGCGCAGCTGCTGCACGTGCTGCTCGACGCGGAGATGGACGACAACGCCAGCTGGGAGCTTCTGATCCAGCTCGCCCGCCGGGCCGGGCAGACGGACTTCATCGACGCCTTCCAGGAGGCGATGGAGCACGAGCGCCAGCACCTGCGGACGGTGCGCAACCTCATCCTCCGGCTCGCACGTCGCGAGCTCGTGGAGCAGGTTTCCATGCAGGAGGCTTGAGCGGACGGGCGGGCGTCACTCCGGACCCGCCTCCAGGCGCTCCGAGAGCCGGAACAGCCGCGTCGAGAGCCCGTCGGGTCCGCCGCCTTCTGCTTGGGCGGCAGAGCGAATGACCGCGGTGGCGCTCAGGTCGTCTTCGCGCGCCAGCAGGGCGTAACCCGAGGTGGGCAGGACCACGGTCCACGGTCCGGGATGGAGGCTGTCGAGAAGGCCGCGGTGGCGCGGGGCGAGAAGGCGAGCGGCGTCATAGCCGTCGCCTTCGTCGAAGGCGAGCACGTCCCAGCCGTGCTCCGACTCCGACAGCCGGCCCTCCACCGCGCGATAGCGAGAGGGGGCGAGGGGATGGCGGTCGAGGTTGTCGAGGGCCAGGCGGGCGATCTCGTCGAGGGTCAGGCCCCATCGGCCGGGAGCTTCGGGCGGCAGGAAGGTGACGAAGCCCGGATGATCCAGGGCATAGACCCATAGGAGCCCCGCCGGTCCAGGCGCGCTGAGCACCGGGCCGGCCTTCTCGGGGAAGGAGGCCGGACGCAGGGCCGGGAAGACCCGCGCCCGCACCTCTTCCAGCGGAGGGAGGGCCGCAGGGGGAGCCAGCCGGGTCAGGCTGTCGACGAGGGACTCGGCGAACGCGCCTTGGCCTCTGGGGTCGGCCCGCGCCGACTCGCGCAGGCTCTCCAAGGACAGGCGCCCCAGCCGGCCGGGCTGGAGCTCGACGAGCAGGAGGCCACGCTGGGGATCGAGCCGGGTCTTGATGCCGCGCTCGATGAGCGTGCGCCGAAGACCCTGGGCGAAGGGGTCGACGGTAGCGGCGGCGGCATCCGGGGAGGAGGCCGCCTCGGCCTCGGCCAGGATCTGGCGGGAGGCATCGTCCCGAGGGTCGGCCTCGAGGACCTGCTGCGCGAGCCGGGCCGCGTCCCGTGGAGCCCCGGCGCGCAGGCGCAGGAGGGCGAGGGCGCGCAGCGCGTCGGCGTGGCGAGGTCGGCGGGCGAGGACCCGGCGCAGCTCGGCCTCGGCTTCGTCCCAGCGCTCCATCGCGCCGAGCGCCCGGGCCTTCGCCAGGCGAGCGAGCGGTACGTCCGGGGCGCGGGAGATGACGCGGTCGAGCAGCGCGGCGGCTGGCCGCGGGCGGTCGGAGTTGAGGAGCGCGTGCGCGTAGCACAGCAGCCAGTCCAGCGCCGGCTCATGCTCGGCGGCCGCACGCTCGAGCCTGGCGAGCTGTGTGTCGTCGAGGGGCTCGCCTTGCTCGACCCGGGCGACCAGGGCCTCGAGCTCGAAGTCTTTGGAGAGGGGGGCCATGGACGGATCCTAAGACGCCCGGAACGGACTTCCGAGCTGCATCGTGGCGCGGGGCCTCTGCCCAGGGTGGCCGTTCGGGTCGGAGCCGGGTCGTCCGTCGGCCCAAGGAATCCCTCCTTGCCACCCTCTGGGTCGATATGGTCTTTTCGCCGGCCGGGAAGGAGCCGGCCGCGCGCCGTGTTGGCACGCCCGTCGCGCTTGAGGGAGAGCACCCATGAACCACAAGATCACCGCCATCCTCGCGGTCCCCCTGGTGGGGCTCGCCTACTTTGCCGGGCTGCGTGCCAGCAAGGACGGGAGCGGCAGCGCGGTGTCCGATGGGGTTCTGCCGGTGACGGGCCTTCCCGGCAAGCCGGTCGCCACCTTCGACGGCGCGTCCATCAGCGGCGAAGAGCTCAAGAAGCAGATCGAGGAGCAGGCTCCCTTCGTGCGGGCTCGCTACTCGACCCCGGAGGGAAAGAAGGAGTTCCTCGACAACCTGATCCGCTCCGAGCTGCTGGCCCGCGAGGCCCAGAGGAAGGGCTACCCGTCCGACAAGGACATCGTGCGCCAGCACAAGCGCAACATGGTCGCCCTCTTCGTGCAGCGCGAGTTCGAGGAGCCGCAGCAGAAGCAGGTGGTGCCCGAGGAGGACCTGCGCAAGTACTACGATGCCCACCTCGGGGACTACCAGCGGCCGGAGCGGGTACGGGTCGCCCACGTCTTCTTCGAGGCGCCTGCCGCCGACGCCGCCCGCCGCAAGGCGCAGAAGGC
>JACRCT010000395.1 GCA_016218885.1 Deltaproteobacteria bacterium
GTCGGCAGCTACGTCGAGGAGGCCAAGAAGGCCGTCGCGGCAGCGGTGAAGCTGCCGACAGGTTACTCGATGAGCTGGAGCGGCCAGTACGAGAACATGCTGCGCGTCAAGGAGCGACTGAAGCTGATCCTGCCGATCACGCTGGTCCTGATCTTCGGGCTGCTCTACCTGAACACCCGGTCGAGCTTCAAGGCGGGGGTCGTCATGCTGGCGGTGCCGTTCTCGATGATCGGAGCCGTCTGGCTGCTGTTCGCGCTGGGCTACAACGTCTCCATCGCAGTCTGGGTCGGCATGATCGCCCTGATGGGGCTCGACGCCGAGACAGGGGTGTTCATGCTCCTGTTCCTCGATCTCTCGCACGATGAGGCCAAGGCCAGGGGCAGGCTCCGGACCACCGGAGATCTCGTCGAGGCCATCATCCACGGCGCGGTGAAGCGCGTGCGGCCCAAGGCGATGACCGTCTTCGCCGCATTCATCGGCCTTCTGCCCATCATGTGGTCCACCGGGACGGGAGCCGACCTCATGAAGCGTGTCGCGGCGCCCATGGTCGGCGGGCTCGTCACATCGTTCCTCCTGGAGCTGCTCGTCTATCCGGCCATCTACTACCTGTGGCGGCGCAAGGAAGTGGTCGATGGCGCACCGACGTCTGGCGAACCCGAGGTGGGCGTTCTTCCTCAGCCTGTTGCGGCTACTGCAGAGGCATAGACAGCCATGAGCGGCCGAGACCGGACACGGTGGATTGCAGTCGATGTTCTTGCCGGGTGTCTGCTTGGGTTACTTGTCCTGCATCCGATCTCGATGGCCATCGTCGGCCACGCGGCGCCGGTGTTCCATCCCGGCCCCGCCCGGCACAGCATGGTCTTCGACCTCCTGCACGCCGTTGCCTCGCCGATGGCCGCCTACTTCACGGCACTCGGCGGCGCGGCCGGTCTCCTGAGCGGTTGGTTTCGCATCAAGCTCAGGTCCAAGAACCAGGAGCTCGAGGCGGCGTTGGTCGAGAAGGAGAGCCTTCTGCGCGTTCTGACCCACGACCTTGCCAACAGCATCGGGGCGTCCCAGACGTTTCTCAAGTACGGTGTCGAAGGTGCAGGCGCGAACCTCCCTGCCGAGTCGAGAGAGGATCTCGATGCGGCGTCGAAGGCGCTGGCTCAGGCAAGAGAGCTGATGGGCTTCGCTCGAACGCTGTTGGCCCTCGAAAGCGGGAAGCTGCACATCCAACCCATCGAGTGCGATGTTGGCCTGCTGGTGCAGGAATCGATCGGGCTGTTCCGCCAGCAGTGCGCAGCAAAGCAGCTGACCATCGAGGTGCGAGCAGAGGGTGGGCCCCACCACGCGCTCGCCGAACCCGTCGTCTTCAAGAACTCGGTCCTCAACAACCTGCTGAGCAACGCGATGAAGTTCTCCCAGCCGGGAGAGCGGATCGATGTGAAGATCGCTGCCGAGGAGAAGTGGCTCTCGGTCTCCGTGGTCAACGCCGGGCCGGTGATTTCCCCGGAGAAGATCGCGACGCTCTTCTCGCCGACCGGCCGCACGACGACCCCAGGCACAGCGGGCGAGCGTGGCACCGGCTTTGGGCTGCCACTAGCATCGAGGTTCTGCAGGATGATGGGAGGCGAGCTGAGCCTCACGAGCCAGAAGGCCCAGCAGGGAGACCTCGCCCGCAACACGTTTCGCGTGCGGCTTCCGGCAGCGACCGGGCGGCTGGAGCCAGGAGAAGAGGCGGTGCAGGCGGCATGAGCAAGGCGACCATTCAGGTGAAGGGGCTCAAGCTCACGGTCGTGCTGAAGCCCGAGGCGCTGCCACGCGACGCGGTTCCCATGGACGGCCCCGTAGGCGACATCGACTTGGAGCTGGTGCTCGAGGGCGGGGCGGTACGTCTGGCCGCGCGTCTGAACGGGAAGAACTACCGCAAGGTGCTGAGGACGATCGACGCCAACAGCGGCAACGTCGCGATCGTCCTGCAGGGCAACGTGCGTCCGACCCCCGAGGGTGCGCCCCTCGTGCTCGATAGCGCGGGCTTTCAGGTGAACGTGAAGACGCCGAAGCAGTGCGAGGGCGAGGCGGTCGCGCCGAGTGCGAGGCCTCCGACCGAGATCGCTCCTCCGGTGGCAACGGAAGCGCCTGACTCACCGAAGCAACCTGAGCCGCCAAGGGCGCCCACTCCTCCGCAGGCGGTGGCTCCGTTGCCAGGGATGGCCCTTCCTGGCCGACGCGTCTACGTGCCGCAGCAGACTCAGGTGTTCCGGCGGCGCGGGTAGGCGGCTGTCATCGGCGGCGTGGTCGCTGGCAATGAGCAAGCAGCGGAGGAGAGGCGCTTACGGACGCCAGCGCTTCCAGAAGCCGATGCTGCCAAGGCGGTGGTAGCGGTCCTCCTCCAGGTCACCCGAGGACGCAGCCTGCCGCTGTGAGCACATCCAGCGGTCGAGCGTAGTGCCCCCTTTGGGCTCGAAGCGGCCCGTCCTCCTCCCGAGGTCGATCGCCCGCGCGAACCAGAGCTCCCACTCCTGCTCCTCCCAGGTCCAGGGGAACCCCATCGCATCCAGCTTCCTCTCCAGCTTCGCGTCGAGCTGCGCGCGCGAGTGCAGGAGGCGCTTGTGCGCCATCCACTGCACCAGCCCGGAGTTCCCGCGGACCGGCACTGCCAGGTGCCCGTGCTCGCGGCGGAACTCGCGGAGCTGCTCGACCCGGTCGTCGGTGGGGCAGGTGTGGCGCGGCTCCCACTCGAACCCGAGCGTGTCGAGCGAAGCGATTCGCTCGGCCGAGAGCAGGCCCTTGCGCCGGAAGATGCGCTGGTTGCCGACCCACACGGCGAGCTTGGGGTCCTTCCGGTCATGGCGGGGGACGCAACAGTGCCCGTGGCGTTCGCGCCAGGAAGCGAGCCGTGCCCGCATGCCAAGCCATTGGTCCTCGAAGCTGTCCCACAGGAAGCCGATCTCGTCGAGCCGTCGGGTGCGTTCGGGGTCCAGCGTGCCTTGGCGTCGAAGGCGGCGCTGGCGCAGAACCCAGGTCGCGAGGCTGGTCCTCGTGCTGGGAGGGCTCCAGGTAGGTATTCGGCCGTGGCCGTGCTGCCTCATGAAAGCGACGACCTGCTGCAGCCGCCGCTCCCAGAGGTCATCCTGGCGCGCGCTGTCGGCTCGCCAGGCGAAGCCCAGGCCATCGAGGGCGATCTGTCGGGAAGGTCGTAGCGTTCCCTGCGCGAATTCGCGGTGCTGCTGAAGGACCCAGCGCGCCAGCTCCTGGTCGCGCCATCGAGCCGGGACCTTGCAGTGCCCGTGAGCTTGCTTGAACTGCCCCAACGCCGCGAACTGCCGCTGCCAGTCGTCGTCCGAGATCAGAGGGCGGGTGCGCATGATGAGGAGCTATCGCAGGTTGAAGAGGTACAGGAGCGCCGCCCATCCGCTCGGCAGGAGCCGCGGCGGCTGCTCCAGCTTCTTGCCGTAGCGGACCGCCATCTCCAGGCAGTACTTCGCGTGGAAGAATGCCTCGACGATGGGCCTCGTCACCTCGAGCCAGCGGCGGTTGTGGTCCTGCTCGAACTTCTTCCCGGTACCTTCCTGCACGATCTGAGCGAACCACTCGTTGAGGGCTCGGTCGGGAGCGAGCGCCTGGAGCGCCGCCACGATCGCCTTGGTCTTGCCCTGCAGCCCGTAGACTTTGAAGCTCTGGTGGTAGAAGCGGTAGACGGGATCCTCGAAGCCCCATTCGTCGTTGCACTCGTCCAGGAGCTGCTCGAGCTGCGGCAGCGCCGCTCGGATGTTGGCGAGGAGGGCGAGGACCGGCTGGCGGCTATCGACGTCGGCGCTCGTGGGAGGACCTGCGGTCATGGACGCTCCGAAGCTCAGCTGCGCTTCGCTCCCGCGCCGGCCTGCGCGAGCGTGATGTACTCCTGCGCCTGTTCGCGCAGGCGCCGCTGGTACTTCGGGGGGAGGCTTCGGTACGTCCCGAGCAGATCCTTCTCCGCGGCGCTGAGCGGGTTGCCTCGAGCTTCCTTCGCGCCGGCGACCTCCATCTGCTCGATCTCTCCGGTGGCGAACCGGAAGAACTGGTCGCGCGGGACCTCGAGGATGTCGGCCCAGGCGTAGATGCGCTTCGCGGGCAGCCCCTCGCGGCCGACCTCGATGTTGGATACCGAGTTCCTGCTCACGTAGCCCATGGCTTTGATGATCTCGCCCTGGGAGAGCCCGAGCTCGGTCCGGCGCTCGCGAACGAATGCGCCGATTCGCTTGCGAAGGCTGTTGTCCTTCCGCTTGACCTTTCGCTTCGCCATCTAGGGCCTCCGGGCAGCCCATCTGGAGGTTCAGGGGAGCCAGTGCCGATTTTCGGCGCACCCGCGCCGGTGTCGCAAGCGCCATCTGCGCGGAACCTTGCGGGAATCTCCAAGTGCCGGTAATTGCTCTGGATTGACTTGCTTCTCGGCGCCCTCAGAGCCGTCATGTGCTCAAGGCGGACTTGAGATGCCGCTGAGACGCAGGGCGAACGCGGGAGACGAAGAGATGGCCACAAAGAGCAAGACGCGCGCGGTGACCAAGGTGACGGCCCGCGCGGTTCTGAGGAAGAGCGAGTATGGCTTCGACCAGCCGACGCTGGTCGTCACGGCACGACTGAGCGGCGCCAGCACTGCGGCCCGGGAGAACCACGCCTTCGCATTTCGCGCTGCAGCCGAGATCGAGCTGGCCCTGGCTGATGCCAACGACATGGGCTGGATGGTCAATGCGCCGCACTGGGGCGACGAGCAGCGCCTTCCGGAGGGCTGGCAGTCGACCTGGGGCATCAACCTCGAGGCCGGCGACGGCGCGCAGACCGAGATCGCCATGAAGGCCCTCGACGAAGTCGCCACGAAGCTCAGCAAGCCCACCCGCCGGTAGCCCAACCCGAAGCCAGAAGGAGAAAGACGATGACCACCAAGACCGTGAAGGCGAGCAAGGGCAGCAAGAAGGCTAGCACCACCCTCCACATCGCGATGCCGGGCCGGAGCGGCGCCCTCTGCGGGGCCAAGGGCAAGACGGCGACAGCCGAGTCCGCCACCTGCACCGAGTGCCAGAAGATCGCGGCGCACGCCGAGGAGAAGGCGAGGAACGAGGCCAAGGCCTCGAAGGCGGGCGAGAGCAAGCAGGTCGAGAAGCCCGAGCTGAAGAAGGAGCCGAAGCCGGCCCCCGCGGGACAGCGCCAGCGCGACCCGCGGCTGCCGCCGCCGGGTGCCCTGCTCCAGAAGAAGGATCGCCACGGTAAGGTGCGCTGCGAGTGCTCCGTCGAGGAGAACGGCATCCGCTACAAGGGCGCCGAGTACCGGTCCCTCTCCGCGGCGGCCGCGGCGGCGGCGAAGGACCTCGGTATCGGGGGCAGCCAGAACGGCTTCCTCTTCTGGGGGCTGATCAAGCAACAGCCCAAAGAGAAGGACGCGGTGGCCGCGCTCGAGCGCGCCTGGGAGCGCTACCGGGCGCACGCCGACGGCATCCTCAAGACCGCCGTCACCGACGAGAACCGGGCCAAGGTGCTCTCGACGGTCAAGAAGCACGTCGATGCACTCGAGGCCATGCGGGAGAGCGCCGCGTGATTTCGCCACAGGCAGACGAGTCGAAGTAGGCAGCCTCCGCCAGGAAGCGGTGAGCCCGGGGAAGGTTCCGACCGAACCTTCCTCGGGCTGGCTGCTTCTGGCGCTTGGCGGTCGAGGTGATGGTGAAGCCTTGCTCCACTCGTGCTCGCAAGGCACGCTGGAGAACCGATGACCCAAGAAGTCTCGCAACAAGCTGCCGTGGCCAGGGAGAGCGACTGGCGGACACCCGAGTGGTGCCTGGCTGCCGGTGTTTACTGGGAGAGCTGGTCGCTCAATGGCGATGCATGCATCAAGGTGCTCGACCAGCCCTTCGCCGGCGTTCCTGCGCTGACGAGCCGCCTCACGTGGCTCGTGCGCTCGTTCGCAAGCAGGTGCCGGGGCATCCACGACGCGACGGGGGCGCTCGCGTTCGCGTATACGAGTCCACGAATGCCGAGCACGCTCGTATCGATGATGTCCATCGACTTCGAACTTGCCTTGGGCGACCGACGGTTGATGAGCGAGCGCGTGCGTAACCGCGGAGGCGACCCGGGAGCTTGCCGGTGGCCGGGGCTCTGGCTCGAGGGCTCCGCCGACGACTACGTGGTGGGCCGCGACCCGCTCCCGCCGACCGGTACGCCGCGCCGGAAGCTACTGCTTCTGGCCGAGAAGCGAGAAGCGGTCGTCACGGCCAGGCCAACACGGCTCGCCGCTGGTGTTCACCGTATTTGGAAGAGATGCCTCGATGCGCTCGTGGCTCTCGACACCACCACCCTCGGGGCCGTCGAAGAGGAGCTGGCGTTCCTGACCATCCTTTTCATGCTGGTGCATGGCCGATCAGCCGGGAGTCCGCAGCCGAGGCCGTCGCTGGAGGAGAGCTTCCGGAAGCATGATGCGCTGGTCGCTGAGCTGGCACCTGCCGCCCAAGCCCAAGGCCTGCCTGTGGTGTGGCATGCGCTGTGGAGGCTGCCTCGTGCAATGACATGGCGTGCACAGGAGGGGGAGCCCTGGATGCGGTTCCCCGCTATCTCATTCGTGGCCGCAGCGCGGCCCCTCCGGGTCCAAGGATGAGCACGCGCGGCACACGCGTAGGAAAGGTATGGCGTCGATGCCCAAGAGACCGAAGACCGAGGTGGCCCCATCGAAGCTCCTGGAACGGATCACAGGCGACACCGAGAGCGACGACGAAGCTTTGTGGGCGCTTGCGGAGACTGTCGCGGGAGAGGTGACCACGCCGACGGACGCGTTCGTCGTGGGCGAGCCGGTGCAGATCACCGCAATCGACTACGACGGCAACCCGCGCGCCGGCCTGCTGGCGACCTGCCGACGGGGCGACGAGCGCCATGTGGTCAGCTTCGGGGACGTCGTGTTCAGCCCGGGCACCGAGGGCGCGCGTTTCTCCGCGGTCTACCGTACGTGGCTCGGCCTCGCGCCGCATGACGCGAGTCCAGGGAACCCGACCCGGCCACAAAAGCGCCACAAGGCCGAGGTGGCCGACGTCGACCTCTCGCAGCCCATCAACCTGGTCGTCCTGGCGCTCAAATCGAATGCCATCCGCTGCCGGGTTCTCGGCACGGAGCGCGAGATCACGCTTCGGACGGCGGTGCGGTGGGATGTGCCCGGCGAGATCATCACGGTGATCCCGACCAAGCAGTGGACCCACGCTGGCCACCCGTACCTCTCGGGCAAGGTGCAGAGCAGCCGGCTTGATGTGCAGGCGCTCGAGCTCGTACCGCTTGGGCTCAAGCCCGAGGGCGACTGGGATCCCGAGGAGGAGTACTGGGGCGAGGAGGGCGAGCCGCTCGAAGCATGGGCGAAGCCGATCGTTGCGCGCGGCAAACGGCCCGCCTTTGAAATGGAGCAGGTCATCCCTGGCGAAGACCCCAAAGAGTGGGAGACGGACCCGATCATCGAGGCGAGCGAACTCAAGGCCGGCGGCGACCGCGGCGCGGCCGAGGAGTTGCTGATGAAGACGCTCGCCGAGGACCTGCGCTGCCTCGACGCCCACGCGCACCTGGGCAACTTCCAGTTCGAGCACCTGCCAAAGCAGGCGATGCGCCACTACATGGTTGGGGCGAGCATCGGCGCCCTGACTCTTGGCCTGGACTTCGATGGCGTCTTGCCGTGGGGGCACGTCGACAACCGGCCATTCCTACGCTGCCTGCACGGGATCGGCCTCTGCTTCTGGCGCTTCGGCGACCTCAAGGAGGCGGCGAGGACATTCACGCGCATGCTGTGGCTGAACCCCTCGGACAACCAGGGCGCCCGATTCAATCTCGCCGACGTCGAGGCGGGACGAACGTGGGAAGAGTGCGAGGGTGGGAAACGCGGGGGAACTGACTCATGAAACTCAAGCCGCTATCGCCGAACGCCAAGTGCCCTTGCGGCACGGGCCGGAAGTACAAGACCTGCTGCTTCAACAAGGGCTTCCATTACCTGGTGGACGAGCAGGGGAACATCACCCGCGACGTTCCGATGCATCCCGAACTCGCAGAGATGCTGCCGCAGGTCGAGCAGGAGTTCACCAAGAGGCACGGCCGGCCGCCAGGTCCGAACGACCGGCTGTTCGACGGCATCGACCTCGAGGACATGAACCGCAGGATGGTCTCGACGATGCGGGAGACGGGCGTGGCCCCGGCGTACATCTACGCGTTTGAGAAGACGGGGCTCCTGCTGACGGAGGAGAACCGGCATCTCATGACCACGAGGGACGTCGAGGACTTCGAGGCAGCGATGGACGAGTACGTGGCCGAGCACGGCGAGCAATAGGCCATCTGGAGAAGGTCCTCGAAATGACGTCGGGTACCCCATGCCTGGGCAACGTCCCTACTTTCAGAGCAAGGTCACTGAGCTAAGAGATCTGTTTGAGGTTTCTCGCGGGAACCGCGCCGTCTTGGAGGCTCTCTCGGAGGAGTTGAAGCATCGGAAGGTCCCCAAAGCGCGGGACTTGGCTGCAGAGCTTGAAGACGTGTTGGCGCATCTCAGAAGATCCGAGGCCCAGGCCGTCGAAGCCGGCGAAGCGGCTCACTCGGCACCCCGGCTGGCCACACCGGAAGTCGTCCGGGCCGCCGTCCCAGAATTGTCTGCGGCCGCACCGGCTCCCGCCCCCGGGAAGCCGGCCGAGGGTTCCAGGCAGCAGGCTGCCCCTCAGACTGGGGACCCGGGGCTGAAGCCTACCTTCGCGCCCCCCAGTGGTCGCAACGAGCCTCGCGCACTGCTGGCCGCCTGGACGGCTCTTGAGGCGCTTTCTCCCCAGACCTACCGAAGGCCAGAGGATCTGGCTGCTGGCGATCGCTGGTGCGTTGCCACCCTGACGGACGACGGGGTGCCGTGGGACAAGGGGGAACGCTCACGCCCCAACAAGAGGCTCTACTACCAGGTGATTCTCGGTGCGATCGCAATGGATCGTGCGACCGAGGACCTGATGAGGACCTTCGGCACGGACGACGAGCACAGCCGTCGCGAAATGGAAAAGGCCGCGATTGCCGCCGTGCTGGTGGACAAGGAAGGGTTCGTTCTCGAGGAGAATGCCGTTGCCGTCTCCTCGTTCGCCTGGGCTCTCCCGCAGGCCCTCTCTCTCAACCTTGGGGGGCTTGGGGGATGGCCCCGCGTCGAGCGGATTCTGCTGGAGCGCCTTGGGCAGATCCTGCGTCGCAAGACCGCCGACGGGCTTTCGCTGCCGCTGGATCTGGCGACCATACGGCGTGCGCATGAGTGGCTCGTTGCCGAGCTCAAACTTCCCGTGCACCTCGTCGAGCAACCGACCTTCGCCCTGCGCGTCTATCACTACTTCAAGTCCAAGACGCCGCCGGAAGCTTCGCTCCTGAACTCCTTCTTTCTAGCCGACCTCGCCAGGGCGTCCCAACTGGTTGCTGACGGCAGTGCCGGGGCTGGATTGCGACGTTATCTCGGCATCGAATCTCCCGGCGATACCCAGGACTTGCTCGCCGACTTGAGACTGATCGAGCCTGCGATAGCGCCGGCCAAGATGCCTCCCTCGCGGTGGCCTGCGCAGGGCGGTCACCCGCTCGTTCTGCTCCAGCAGGCGGCCGTGAATCTGGCGCGGAGCGAACTGGGAGACGCGGACGGCATCATTGGCGTCAACGGCCCGCCTGGAACCGGAAAGACAACCCTGTTGCGGGACTTGGTAGCCAGTTGTGTCGTCGATCGCGCGAGTGCCATGGTGCGATTTGATGATCCCTCTTCGGCCTTCACGAGTTCCGGGCAGAAGATCGCTTTCGGTGACAGCGCCTATCTCCACCTCTACCGGCTCGATCCCTGCCTCAAGGGGCACGAGATCCTGGTGGCATCGAGCAACAACAAGGCCGTCGAAAACGTGAGTCGCGAGCTCCCCTTGAAGAAGGAGTTCGGCCGACCTGACCAGATTGGGTACTTCCGATCGATCAGTGACCACCTGGCGAATGGCGGCATCGATGAGGGCGCCGAGGAAGGCGAGGTCGCCTCGATTGAGACATGGGGGCTGATCGCCGCTGTGCTCGGCAACGCGAGGAACCGTGCCGCCTTCCAGCAGAAGTTCTGGTGGGACGAGGACTATGGCTTCCGGGTCTATCTCAAGGCAGCCAAAGGAGACCCTGTCGTTCGGGAGATCAAGGATCCCGACACAAGCCGCGTCATCGAACGGAAGACGCCCGAGGTAGTGCTACGGGAGAGGCCCGAATCGGGAAATGCCGCCGCGTCCCAGTGGCGCAAGGCGCGGTCCCGGTTCCAGTCTCTAAAGCTGGACATCGAGGTCGAGCTGAAGCGCCTCGAGGATCTGCGATCGAGCTGCAGCCGTTTGCCAGGAGAGCGCATCAAGCTCGGCCGCCTTCAGGAACAGCATGCAGTACTCGACCGGCAGTGCGCGGAGGCGAAGCGCGTTCTGGACGAGCGCACCGGCATGCACGCGAAGCTGGTCGAGGAGGAGAAGCGCCGGGAGGCCGCCCAGGCGAGCCATGCCCTGCTGCGACCTGGGTTCTTCGCACGCCTGTTCAGCACCGTCAGCTGGAAGGAGTGGTCGAGGGTCGCGCAGGAGCTTGCCGGTCTTGCCAGGGAGGCGCAGAAGCATGCCGCGTCGGCCGAAAGGGTCAGAGCGGATGCCTCTTCCGCTTGCGACGCTTTGACCGGCAGAGCCTCAGCCTCGGCAAAGGAACTCGAGGGGAAAGGTCTCTCGTCTCGATGCTCGAGCAAGAGATCGCCGGCGGCCGAGCCGAGCTTGGTGATCGCTTGGTCGATCAGGATCTGCTCGGCCGCTTGAAGGAGGAGAAGCAGCTGCACCTGATCGCTCCATGGCTCCCGAACACCCTCCAGCGGAAGCGCGAAGAGCTCTTCATTGCCGCTCTCGAAGTTCAGAAGGCGTTCGTTGATGCCTCAGCCCAGAAGGTGCTGCACAACATCGGCGCCCTGATGAACGCCTTCACGGCGGGCGCTTTCCCGCAGGAGGAGAGGAAGGCGCTGCTGGGTGATCTGTGGGCGACGCTATTCATGGTCATCCCGGTCGTATCCACCACGTTCGCGTCCATCGACCGGATGCTCGGAGACCTCAAGCCGGGAAGCCTCGGATGGCTCCTCATCGACGAGGCGGGGCAGGCGCTACCACAAGCCGCCGTAGGCGCGGTGATGCGCGCAAAGAGGTCCATCGTCGTTGGGGACCCGCTTCAAATTCCCCCGGTTGTCTCTCTCCCGGACCAGCTCACCGCCCAGATCTGCACCTACTTCAAGATCGACATGGCCGAATGGGCAGCGCCCGTCGCGTCCGCACAGCCGCTCGCGGACAGGGCCTCCAAGACGAAGGCCTCGTTCAAGTCGGACCTGGGCAGGAGGGTCGTCGGGGTGCCCCTGCTGGTGCATCGCCGCTGCCAGGACCCGATGTTCCAAATCTCGAACGAAATCGCCTATGCAGGCGAGATGGTGCACGCTCCGAAGCCCAAGGCTCCCGGGCGTGTTGGCACGCTGCTGGGCCAGTCCCGTTGGATCGACGTCGATGGGACCGCGCAGACAAAGTGGTGTCCTGCCGAGGGCGACGCCGTCGTGCGCCTGCTGACGGCGGTCGCCCGGGCTGGCATCAGCGCGCCAGACATCTTCGTGATCACGCCGTTCAAGATTGTCGAGCAGGAGATGCGGCGGCAGCTGGAGCGAAGGAAGGACATCTTCTCGACCTTCGGTGCCAGGCCAGACGAATGGGCGCGGAATCACGTCGGCACGATCCACACCTTCCAGGGCCGTGAGGCCGAGACGGTGATCCTGCTGCTTGGGGCTCCGAATGCGAGCCAGCATGGTGCGAGGAACTGGGCCGGCAAGGCGCCCAACATCCTCAACGTTGCAGTCACACGCGCGAAACAGAACCTCTATGTTGTCGGCTCTTGGGGCGCTTGGTCAGGAATCCCCAACTTCAACACGCTGGCTCGGCTTCTTCCGCGTGACAGATGCGCTTGGAGGAACCGTTGAGGCAGGCTTCTCATCGGATACGTGCCTTCGGTGAAGCCGGATGGAGTCCGCGGCTGTGAACTTGGTGTGGCGCGCGCGAGATGGGACATGTCCGCAAATGAGGCATGTCCGTTACTAACGGACATGCCACAATGACGGACATGAGTGACGTCCTTATCGAGAGGTGTCTCGGGAGCCTTCGGGCAACCTCGCCCGGGCTCGCCGTCGAGTTCACTCCGCCGAGACCGGACAAGGGGGACCAAGGGCTCGATGGTGAGCTCAAGCTAGGGTTCGCTCGCCCGCTGGGCCAGCATCGGTTCCTGGTCCAGACGAAGCGGAGCCATCTCAGCTATCCGCTTGTCGACGGCCTGCTCGGCAGACTGCGCGAGTTCAAGAAGCCGTGGGTGCTGTTCGCGCCCTACGTGGCCCCTCCTATGGGACGCTACCTCGCCGAGCACCACGTCAGCTACGTGGATGCCGTCGGCAACCTGCACTTGCTGGGACCCGGTGGGCGGGACCTGCTCATGCACGTCGAGGGGAGAACGCCCGAGCGGGTGGCGTCTGCTCGCGAGATGCGTGTCCCTGCGCACTTGGTGAACTTCGCGCTGCTCGCGCGCCGCCCACTCGTGCAGGCGACAGTCAGGACCATCGCCGAGGCTGCGGGGGTCTCGAAGACCGCGGTCGCAGACCAGCTCCAACGACTCGCTGAACAGGGCTTTCTCGTCAGAACCCGGGAGGGGCCCACCCTGGTCCGAACGGCGGACCTCCTCGATCGCTGGGTCGGCGCGTACCTCGATGTGGTCCGTCCGCGATGGCTTGTGGGGCGCTTCCACGCCCAGGCGGCAGACATCGATGCGCTCGAGCACCAACTCGAGAAGGGGCTCGCAGGCCTCACCTGGGCGTTCGGCGGAGGCGCTGCTGCCTGGCGCATGACCCACTTCCATCGCGGAGAGCAGACAGTCGTCCATGTCGCTAGCGCCCCGCAAGACCTCACCGCGCGGCTGCGCGCGCTGCCGTCGTCGGAGGGAAAGCTGGTCATCCTCTCCACACCGTCGGCGCTGGGCTTTGAGGGCACAGAGCCGCACCTTGCTCACCCTCTGCTTGTGTACAGTGAGATGCTCGCCGCGCAAGACGCGCGCACGCGCGAGGCGGCCGAGGACATCCGACGGCAGTTTCTCCCGGAGACCGAATGATCGTCCCCTTGGGGCAGGACGCGATCGCGGCCATGGTCGCGCTCCAGCAGGCCTTTCCGACGAAACCCCTCGTGCTTATCGGAGCGGCGGCGCTGGGATGCCACATCGCCATGAAGTGGCGGCGCACCGAGGACTTGGACCTCGTCGTCGCCCTGTCCATCGAGGACGCGACGCGTACCCTCCACTCGCTCACAGGGTGGTCCCAGAACAAGCGCAAGGAGCATGAGTGGCGCTCGCCGCAGGGCATCCTCATTGACCTCCTGCCGGTCTCCGATCAAGCGCTGGCCAGCGTGAGTCCTCTGTCTGGCCGGGCAGCGGGAATCAGATGAGCCTGGTCGGCATGCGGCACGCGCTCTCGTCGCCACAGACGCAAGTCGCGGCGGGGCTCGCCATCGCGGTGCCATCGGTGCCGATCATCGCCCTGCTCAAGATGGCCTCCTACCTCGACCGGCCGCCCGAGAGAGAACGAGACCTGAGCGACCTGGCGCACGTCGTCAACGAGTACCCGCCAGCCGACGACGACCGCCTATTCGAGAGCGGGATCGCCGAGCGAGGGCTCACGCTCGAGACGGCCATGCCGTTCGTTCTCGGGCGCGAGTTGGCGGCTCTGACCGATGCCGCAGAGGCCGCGGTGGTTCGCAGGTTCCTGCAGCGCGTGCGCTCGTCCGACCTCGGACGCTTCGTCGCCAACGGGCCTTGGTCCACCTTCGAGCCTGAGCAGGCCGAGTCGCGGCTCGATGCGTTGGAGCTTGGCTTTGGCTCGGTGGGCGAACCGAGGCGGTAGGCCCAAGCGCGGCCGTCGCTCTGCGGGCTGTGAAGCAGCGACTCGACTGAGCTGCTTAACGGCCCGAGAGTTCGTGGTCAGCTCCGGGGCCCATCCATGACTTCCATACAGCCGGCCCAACCTATGGATTCTCCAGGGACCCCCGGGAAGGTGTTCGTAATCCGTCTCGATAGGGGAGCAGAGGTTGGCGGCAGAGAGAACAACCGCCAGCGAGAGTTCACGAAGCCCCGTCCGAGCGATCGGACGGGGCTTCGGCCGTTCTAAGCCTGATGGCGCGGGGTTGCGGGATCCAGGCGGCTGGCGGCCCGGTTCTCTGATGTTCGTCGTCAGGTGACGGGTAGCGCGACTGACGGGAGCGTCAGGCGCGCCGGTCCGAGGGTGACTCTCTCCAGTCGGAGAGCCGGCGGAGAATTCTCTGGGCTGGTTAACACCCCAGGCGTGACGTGCCTGACGATCCTCGCGTCCCTGCGGCTTCGGGTTACCAGATGCGTTTCTGGTTACAGGTTACAGAAGCGGTTACATTTCATCTTGACTATTCCTGAACCGGTCTGAGAGGATGCTGCTCGAAAGGAGGGGTGCTGACGGCTCCAGACCTTCGGAGCCTGCCTCGCGCATCCCCAGGACACAAGGATGAGCAACAAGCGACCTTCCGACTTTCACGCTTCCCTGGCCGATGACCGCCTCCAGTTCCTTGCCCAGGTGATTGCCCGCGTGCGCCGGGAGGCGCTCGATACGCACGATCCCCTCAACGGCGAGACGAACTGGAGCCTCGGATGCAGGACCTACGAGCGCATCTGCTACGCCTTCGTCCAGGAAGCGGCTTCGGGCGATCACCCTTGGTTGTCCGTCCTCGCGGAGAACCTCTACTTCCTCCTCCGGCTGGACGGCCTGCCCATCAAGTTCTACCGCGGCAAACCCGACGAACCGCCTCCCCGAGCGCTGCGAGAGTTCAAGCCTGAGGCGAACGCCCGTCAGGAAGCTTTTGGCTTCGCCAGGCCCAAGGACGGCGGCGACTCCAGGTGGCGTCTGAGCTACGAAACCGACCTGGACCAACTCGTCTTCCGAGCGACCCTCCTTCGGGTGAATGAAGACGGCGAAGTCTGCGATCTCTGGGACATCCCGATCACCGACATTGTCGGCGCGCTAGCCCCCGTCCACTCTGTGCTGGGCGAGCCCGTCGACATCCCCGCGCCGGAAGTGGGCTTCAAGCCCTCCGCCGACGCCGAGGCCTCGAACGACGATGACGAGAAGCGGTAGCTTTCAAGGAAGCCGCCTTCGCCTCGCCAGAACCTTCGCGGGAATGAGCCAGGCCGAGGTCGGCGAGGCGATAGGCGTATCTCACGCGTTCATCTCTCAAGCAGAGTCCGGAGCCAAGCAGCCGAGTGAGATCAACCTTCATGCCCTAGCAGCCCTTCTGGGGTTTCAGGAGACCTTCTTTCTGGCTCCGCTCACCGCGGAGTTTCGAGAGGACGACTGCAACTTCCGACGCCGCCGCACAACTCCAGCTGGTGTTCGGACGCGGATCCTCTCCCACGGAACTCTTTTCGGTGAGCTTGTCGACTTCCTGGACGCAGCCGTCGCCCTGCCGAAGTACTCAATTCCCACCCTGCGCGCGAGCAACGCGAACGACATCGAGCTCGCGGCTGAGAAGTGTCGGATGCAGTGGGGCCTAGGGCTCGACCTTCCAGTAAAGAACATGATGCGGGTCTTGGAGCGTTCTGGGGCCATCGCCACCCGCTTCCCGGCGAGCGCGGGCAAGATTGACGCTTTCTCGCGAAGCGGTGCCCGCGGGCTCGTCGTCCTAAACACCGATAAAGGGAGCACCTCGCGGGCCCGTTTCGACATGACCCACGAGTGCGGTCACTTGGTTCTTCACGCAGGTCTGAGTGCCTCCCGTGACGAGAACGAGGAGGAGGCCGACCGGTTCGCCAGCGCATTCCTCCTCCCTCGTGCCGGCTTCGTGCGCGAGTTCCCAAGAACGATCGGCCGGGTGCGCCTCGAGACGCTCTTCCCGATGAAGCTTCGCTGGAAGACCAGCATCGCGGCCTTGGTGCGCCGCGCCTTCGACCTGAAGCTCATCGACGGCCTCGCCTACCAGCAGGCCTTCCGTCAGATCTACGCCAAGGGATGGCACAAGGGCGAACCGCCCTCCACCGAGCCTCCTGACGAACCGCCGGAGGTCGTTCGCTTGTCGCTCGAGTTTCTGCAGAAGAAGTCGCAGACCAGCACGCTGGATGTCGCTGCCGCACTTGGCTGGCAGTACAAGGTTCTAGCGGACATCGCCCCCGATGCCTTGCCAAGCGACGTCCCACCGCCGGAACCCAAGGGCCGCGACGTTGTCTCGCTCGACTTCTTCCGAGCCAAGAAGGCCAAGCAGGCCGAGTAGCGAGTAGCCGCCTGTACTTGCTCTCTGGCAAGTCGATCTACGTATCGCTTGGAGCTGTCTGCGACTCCAACTCGGAGCGCAACGCGTCGACATTGGGGCTTAGGTCAGATGAACGCCGACCGATGGGTCGAGCGCCGGCAGACTGAAGCCACGCCACATCTTCCGGAAACGCATCGCGAAAGCGAACAAAGAAGGTGGGCGTCCCTTTTGCGGCCTCCAATACTTCATGCATATCGCGGTCGAGGCTCAGACCAGCGACCAACACCGCTCTGGCCAAGCCGGCAACGGCCAGATTCGTCTTTCGCGCTGTCTCCTTCGTGGGGGGGCCCGAGCCTGAAGTGAGCGACGCCATCGCGATCTTCCCCTCGGCCATGGGTTCGAGCAGAGCCGAGGGTACCTTCACCCGTTCGATCCCCCCTCCAGTCCAAACGACGGCGCTTGCCCCCATTTCAAGCGCTCGCTCGGATATTCGTCGCCACTCGGGCTTCTCATACGCAGTTGCTACTACGAGTCCCTCCCGCGCCACCGCCGCGACACACGCTTCAGCGGCCGACCGCTCTGACTCGCTGGGGCGCCCAGTTACCAGTACAGAAAGGGTTCTACGAAGGAGAAGTTCGCCCTTTCCAAGGAGGAAGATACGGTCGAGACCCTTGCTGACAAGAAAGGTGTTCGAGTCGAGAACGACCTGACTCGGGTTTGGCTTCCCCTCTGAAGGTCTTCCGGGTCGGCGCTTAGAGTAGCGTTGCCCCGCCTCGACAGAGGCTTTCGGTTCAAAGACGAAGATCTTCGCCTCCAGGTCGGCGAGATGCCTCTGAATCATCGGGAGGACTCGGCCCCAATCGAGGCCGCCGTGCCCACAGCCAAGCGCAGGAAGCGCCACTCGAACCGGCCCCAGGGGTCGCAAGTAACTCTCCAGGGCGACCAGGCCCGCCTCGATATCCTCGTACTTGGACTTCTCCTTCCAGTGTCTCTTGGTCGGGAAGTTGATTACCCATTCAGTGCTGGTCTTCCAGATGTTCAGCACTCCTGGTCTGAGTTCGCCTGTATCGCAGGCTCTTTTATATGCCTCAAACATCTTGGGGTATCGCTTCTTCGCAGCCAAGGCCACGCCTGCGCCCATGACCCCCACACAATTCACGGTATTTACACGAATATCAGCGGGGTATTCGAACAGGTCGCCTTGAGCCGTAGTCACCATCTGGCAGCGCCTCTCATCCCTTATTCAAAGCTGACAGACACCAGTCTCTAATCGCAGGGATCTTCCACAAGATCTGGAACTCCCACGAGGACACGACAGAGGCCGCGTCAGCTCGTCCCAGCGCAATGAGCATGTCTAGCTCTCTTTCGCTCTCCACAGCATCCAGCAGATACTCCTTCTTTCGCCCATTTCCAACAATGTCACCCGGGAGGTCGTGGTAGCACACCAGCATGCACAAAGCTCTAGCGTGGCGAGGCTTGACGGGACCCACATCCTCAACAAGAAGCCTTACGAGCATGTCCAGGGAACGAAGAGGATGGAAGGGATCAGCCTTCTGCTTGCCGCCAGAGTTCGACCACCGAGATTTCGGGCCCTTTCCGATGTCGTGCAGATAGGCTGCAAGCTCAGCCAACATCTGGTCCGACGGCTTGAGCTTCTTATACTCCTCGGACCCGACAAGCGACGCCACGACCTTAAGTGTATGCGTCCCCACGTCCTCCTTGTGGACGTCGTTTGCAGACAGAAGGCCCACCAGTTCGTTTGTCTCGGAGGTCGCCAGCAACCCGCGCGAGCGAAATGCAGCGAGCAGGTCGCTGAGGCCGGCGAATGTCGGTGTGGCTGCCTTCCCACCTTCCTTCAGCACGCGCTCCAGGGCACCGTCAAACGTGGACTTCGTTTGCACGGGTCCCGGAGCGAGCGATCTGCGCCTCATGTCGTCCGGTAGGTCCTTCGCAAAATTCACAAACGAGTGAGAATCGCCGAAATCACTAAAAGCGATGTTGGGAGGCGGGGCTCCGACGGCATTGTAGATCTTTCGAACTTCATCGGCGTAGTGGTCATTCCACACATAGACCCGTGCCGCCAGGCGTGGATCCAGCCGATCGCGGACCAACGCCTCGGCCATTCGAGCTTGTTTATCTCGCTCAGGCGTCCCCCATTTTGTCGAGTCAATCGCCTTCCAGTTCAAAGCGTCAAGGTGATTGGGGTCCGAGTAGAAGGCGGGCGTTACGCTTCCGTTGGCAGCATGATTTGTGAAGACCACCCCAGTCTGGTCCAGTAGTGAAATGGGAAATGCAAAGTGGACGAGCAGTAGCTGATCGACGTTCTTGCTGCTGACAATGGAAAGCAGCATTGGAGACAGCTTTGTGAAGTAAAGCGGTACATAGTCATGCACAACGCCACCGGGCGGGATCGGCACGACCATCTCCGATCGGCGCTCCTGTATGCCGGAATCCGCTATGGAGTGATGATTAACCCCAAGAGCCAGCTGTTGGTTGTAGCTAAGGAGGCCGAGACGGAGGGAGTTTTCAAGATTCTCCAGATGAGTGAAGTGGTACAGGAAGCGGTGTTGATGTTGGGCGGGAATGGGCATGATGGGACCCCCTCGACTGCTTAGACATGTGATCGCGTGATTGATCCGGCGAAGTCGTCCGCTGCAACAAAATCAAGCAGATAGCTCGCGACCACTTCGACCGCTAGTTGCTCAGGCAAGGCGTCCTGAAATTTACTCAGGCGATACTCGGGAACCCGGGCAGCAATCGCCTTCGCGGTCTCCTGGTCGTCCCAGAACCCTGGGGCCGCCACTTCGCGAAGTGCTCCTCGAACCGCCTCGTCGCTAGCGCCGTCGCCGGTGATCCGAAGCAGGAAGTTGTCGGCGACCACTTTCCATCCGTTACGCCACTCCAGCGCGTACTTGAGGGTGTGGTTGATCTTCCCGCCCGCAAAGGTCCACCACCTCACCGTCCCGTCCTCGGTCTGCAGGGCGAGCCCACGCTTAAGCAGCTCGCGCATGTCGCGGCGCCTCGCCTCGAACGAAGCCGCCGCGTTCGCCTCCAGGTAGGGCAGCGGCCGCCCATCGATGAGGAGCTGCTTCATGCGCTGGCAGAGTTCGTAGCTCAACATCGCCGGCGTGAAGCCGCCCCAGCTTGGCTTCTGGCCGCGCGGCGCCTCCCGGACCCGCACCTCCCGGTCCTGGTGATTCACGCGCTCCACGAGCCAACCGCGGCCCGCAAGGAGGAACGCGCTCATCTGCTCCACGAGGCGGTCCACGAACCCCTGCTCCAGGGACCCGAGGTCTCGCCCGGTGGCGGTCTGTACCCGATAGAGCGTCGGGCTCGAGAAGACGGCGTAGAGCTCGCTGAAGTTCTTCTTCCCGTAGACCCGCTCGCCCTTCTCGCCCATCGATAGCAGCCCGCCGGACTCGAAGAGGAATCCCAGCGTCTTCATGTGCTCAACGACCTGGTCGAACTCCTCGCGCGTGACCTCCGAGAAATCAGGGACGGGATGCAGCTGCTCCCAACACCGCTCGGGGCTCACGGCGCCGAACTGGAGCGACATCGCCAGGATCTGGTGAACGAGGACCGGCCAGCAGCGGTGCTGCACCGGGACCGACTCCACCCATCCCGACCGCGCTAGCTCGACCAGTGCCGCCGCCTGCAGGACCGCCTCCTCGTCCTCGCAGTAGAAGCTGGTGTTCGCGGTCTGCCCCGCCCGCCTCCCAGTCCTTCCCATCCGCTGCATGAACGACGACACGGTGCTCGGCGCGTTCGCCTGGAGCACCAGGTCGAGGTCGCCGACATCGATGCCCAGCTCGAGGGTCGACGTGCAGACGATGCAGGCGTTGGTCCCGTGGTTGAAGCGCTCCTCGGCCAAGCGCCGCTCCTCCAAGGAGACGGAGCTGTGGTGGACAAAGACCTCGGTGCCGCCGCCGCGCATCCGCTCGGCCACCGACTCGGTGAGCGCACGGCTCTGGCAGAAGAAGAGGCTCTTGCTCCCAGCGGCCTGGGCAGCTGCCTTTTCCGCGAGTTCCGCGATGCTCTGGTGGAGCGAGATCTTGATCTTGTGGCTCGCCGGCACCTTCGGCGGGTTCACGACCGCGCCCTCGCGCTGGGACGTCCCGCGAAGCCAGACCAGAATCTCCTCGGGGTTGCCCACCGTGGCGCTAAGGCCCACGCGCTGGATGTCGTGGCGCGAAAAGCGGCGCACGCGCTCGAGCACGCTCATCAGGTGCGCGCCGCGGTCGGTGCCGGCGAGGGCGTGCACCTCGTCGATGATCACCATTCGCAGGTCCTTGAAGACCTCGGCGGTCGGAAATCGCGGCGAGAGCAGCATCACCTCGAGCGACTCCGGCGTGGTCATCAGCAATTCGGCGGGCTCGCGCACGAACGCCCGCTTCCCCGCGTCCTCGATGTCGCCGTGCCAGACGAAGCGGCGCAGCCCCACCATCTCGGTGTAGGTGCCCAGCCGCTCGTCCTGGTTGTTCAGCAGCGCCTTGATGGGCGCGATGTAGATGACGCCCACAGCCTCTGCCGCGTTCTCGACCAGGTTCGCGAGGGCTGGAAAGATCGAGGCCTCGGTCTTCCCGCCTGCCGTCGGGGCCAGTACGACCGCGTTCTTGCCCGCCAAGATGGCCTCGCCGGCGAGTTCCTGGACCGGTCGCAGCGCCGTCCACCCGAGCCGGGAGACGATGGCCTGCTGGAGGCGCGGTGGGAAGCGGGCAAAGGTGCTAACGGTTTCAGAACTCCACCGTCGTGGTCTCGTAGCCCTTGTCGTCCTCGGGCTCGGGGTCGTAGGCAGGCTTGCCCTTCATCTTCCGCAGCTCCGCGTCGCTGATGGGCTCGCGCGGCTCGAACTTGAACTGCTTGCTCGGCTCGTACTCGGGCTGCTCGTCCACGAGGTCGAAGATGTTCACGAGCTGCCGTAGGAACTGCCGGGGAACGATGCCCACGTCGCCGCCGAAGCCCTTGGTGACCTCGCCGACCAGGCGCCGCACGAATTCGGCGTCGACCTTGCCCTCCAGGAGCGACCGGTTTGCGATCGGGTAGAACTCTCGCAGTCTCAAGGCGACATCGGTCAGCCGAGGCTCCTTGAACTCCTCGAGGCTGAGCTGCGCTTGGCGCATGCTCACGAAGCCGTTGTGGTCGAGGAACTTGATGCGGTCGTGCAAGGGCTGCAGCCCCTTCACGCCTCGGTTGGTGTCGAAGAAGTCCGGGGTCCCGGTGAACACCCATAGCAGCCCGTGGTAGCGGTCGGCCGCGTCGCAGATTTGCCGGATGCCGTTGAGCGACTTGCCGCGCACGTCCTGTCGCATCCGCAGGATGGTCTCGGCCTCGTCGATCACGATGACCAGGCCCTTGTAGCCGGCCGCCTTCACGATTTCGAGGATGCCGTGGAGGTAGTCCATGGCGTCGCGGCCGGTGATCTCGCCCTTGATTCCCGCGGACTTCTTCTGGGCCGCGCCGACGTTCGCACTGCCCGACAGCCAGGATAGTAGGGCGCCTGCGTCGGCCGCCTTCCCCGCCTGCTTGAGCGCGAAGATCTCGCGCATCACTCGGGCGAGGTCCTCGGGGGCCTTGCCGCCGGTCAGGGACGCGATCTCCTCGCCCATCCGCTTCTGGACCTGGGCGTCAAAATCCGCCGCGCTGTCGTCCGCCCCGCCCGCGACCAGCGCGTTCTCCACCTTGGCGATCCAGCGGTCGACGATGTCGCCCAGGGCCCCGCGCGGGCACGAGCTAGTTCCCAGTTCCTGGACGACCTTGCGGTAGACGTCGTCGAACTTGTGGAAGTGCAGGTCGTTGTCGGAGACGACGACAAAGCTGGTCGCGAAGCCGCGGGCCTGAGCATCGAGCACCGTCAGGCGCGCCATGAAGGTCTTGCCGCAGCCGTAGCCCCCGCGGAGGAACTTGAAGACGCCTTCGCCTGACTGCGCCAGATCCAGGAGTCGCCCGATCTCTGCCCGCTGCTTCTCGATGCCGACCGCGAAGGCGTCGAGCCCACGCTCCGGGACGACGCCCGAGCGCAGCCGCTCGAAGATGTGCTCCACGTCTCGCTTGCTCAGTCCCATCGGCTACTTCTCCCCTTCTTTGACGTACCGCTTGCCGTCCGCCGCCGTCTCGATCCGCACCCTGAAGGGCACCTTGCGTGCATGCTCCTCAAAGTCGAGCGAGAAGCGGCGGAATGCGCGCGGCGAGCCAACCATCTTCGTGACTTCCGCCTCGGTGACGGACCCGTGCTTCGCGAGATGCACGAAGACTGCGCGTGCCCCCGTGTCCGCCAATGCGTCCGCCCAGTCGAGTTCGCGCTCGTCCAGCTGAACAGCAATTGGCACCGCGCCCCCGCGCTTCCAGTCGACCTCGAACCAGTCCGGAAGGGCCGCGAGCTGGACGCGCTCCGCTCCCTCGGGGTGATGAATCTCGATCTTCACGGGCGCCGCGGAGGGCCCGTTGAGAGTGAAGAGGACCTCGCACCACTCCTCCGACACTGGCACGCGAAGGGCGCCGTCCCGGATGGTCCCGCTGCCGGAGAGGTCCTTCAAGACGCTGAGGACCTCAGGCTGCGCGACCGCACGGATCCCGAGGGCCACTTCCTTCGCCGCGACGAACCCGAGCTGGCCCTTGTCGTCCGGGGCGACGCGAACACGCAGCTTCA
>JACRCT010000396.1 GCA_016218885.1 Deltaproteobacteria bacterium
GATACCCAACGCACTGGTACGGGTCGCCTCCCGCCGCGTTCACCGTCACCCCGCTGCACTCCATGTCATTGCCTGGAGTGCGGGTGCACCCGGTCAGCGTGTAGCACTCCGCCAGGCCATGCGACCGGGACACCGCGTTCGCGTAGGCCAGCGCCTCCCACCAGTTGACCCTCTCCACCGGGCAGTCGCCTCCACACGACGAGAAGGACGACGGGTTGTTCCCCATCAACGCCTGCCACTGCCCCTGCGTCACCTCCTTCTCCTGCAGGTAGAACCCCCGCGTCAGCGTCACCTGATGCTGGGTCTCATCGCTGTAGCGGCCCAGCTCGCCGGACGGCGACCCCATCGTGAACGTCCCGGGCGCGATCAACGCGAACCCGTCCGAGGTCCCCGCGGTGCAGCTGAACCCGTCGCCGGTGTAGCCCGCGTTGCAGGCACAGGTCCGCGACCCGGGCGTGTTGGTACAGGTCGCATTGGCGTGGCACCCGCCGTTGCTGGTCAGGCACTCGTTGATGTCCGTGCACGCCGTGCCGCTGCTCTGCCACCCGGACGCGCACAGCATCCCGCACTGCGTCCCGTTGCAGGTTGCCGTGCCATGCGGGTCGGTCGGGCAGGGCGTGCACGATGACGTCCCGCAGGTAGCCACGCTGCTGTTGTCGACGCACGCGCCGTTGCACAGGTGCTTGCCCGCATCGCACCCCGTCTTGCACTTGCCCGTCGCCGAATCGCAGCCCAGCGCGCAAGACACGTCACTCGCCGAGTAGGAGCAGACCCCACCGGCCCCGCACGTCCCGATCGACGAGTAGGTGGTCATGGTCTGCGCGCCCTTGCAGATCGATGGCGGCGGGTTGGCGCAGGTCTTCAGCGTCCCGGCGCACACCCCCGAGCTCAGGCACATGTCCTGCTCGGTGCAGGCGTTGCCGTCGTTGCAGGAAGCCCCGACCGTGGGGTCGTACTGGCACGAGCCGTTCACGCAGGCCCCGGCCATGAAGCACGTCGGCGGGCTGTTGCAGGTCATCCCATCGCACGGGGAGGTGCAGCTGAAGCCATCGCCCGTGTAGCCCTGGTTGCACGCGCACGTCCGCGACCCCGGCGTGTTGGTGCAGGTCGCGTGGGCGTGGCACCCGCCGTTGTTGGTCACGCACTCGTTGATGTCCGAGCACCCCACCCCGTTGCTCTGCCACCCGGTCGCGCACTGCATCCCGCACTGGGTCCCGTTGCAGGTCGCCGTGCCGTGTGCGTCGGTCGGGCAGGGAGTGCAGGAGGTCCCGCAGGTGGCTAGGCTGCTGCTGTCGACGCATGCGCCGTTGCACACGTGCTTGCCCGAATCGCAGCCGGTCTTGCAGCTCCCTGTCGCCGCGTCGCAGCCCAGCGCGCAAGCCACGTCGCTCGGCGCGTAGGAGCAGACTCCGCCGGCCCCACAGGTCCCCGTGGCGGAGTAGATCGTGATGGTCTGTCCATCCTTGCAGATCGAGGCCGGCGGGCTGCTGCAGGCCTTCGGCGCTCCCGAGCACGTCCCCGAGCCGGAGCACGCGTCGTGCTCGGTGCAGGCGTTGGCGTCGTCGCATGAGGCTCCGGTGTTGGGCTCATACCGGCACGAGCCGTTCACGCAGGTCCCGCCCGTCTTGAAGCACGGCGGAGGGTCGTTGCAGGTCATCCCCTGGCACGGCGGAGGCGTGCACACGTCGTTGACGCATCCGCCCGAGCAGCTGTGCTGCAGCTCCGTGTACTGGCAGGCCCCGTTGGCACAGGTCCCCGGCGACGAATAGGTGACGAACGCGTTGCTGCCCGTGCAGTGCCCGGCGGGCGGCGTCAGGCAGCTCTTCGGCGTGCCCTGGCAGCTTCCCGCGCGGCAGACGTCCTGCTCGGTGCAGGCGTTGGCGTCGTCGCACCCGGTCCCGTCGTCCTTGGGCGAGTAGAAGCAGGCACCTTCGGAGCACGCCCCGGCCTCCTTGAAGCACGGTCCCGGCGGCGTGTTGCAGCTCACCCCGGCACAGGGATCCAACGTGACTGCGACCCCGCTCAGGGCGATGGTGAGCTCGCCGGTGTTGTTCGCGTCGCTGAAGACGATGAGGCGAGCAGCGTGGGCCCCTTCTCTCTTGGGCCGGTAGATGACCGTCGCCGCGACGCTCTGGTTGCCCATCAGCTCCGGCGTCTCGAGCGACAGCGACTCGAACTGGTCCGCGGCCTCCCCGTCGAGGGACAGCTGGTCGATCTGCAGCGGCGCAGCGCCGGTGTTGGAGATGACCACCGTGCGCACCACTTTGGCTCCCGGGACGGTGCTCCCAAAGTCGAGTGACTGCGGGTCGGCTTCGATCTTCGACTGGGCGGTGCGAACGCGCCCCTCCTGCTCGCAGGCGACGAGCCCCAGAGTCAGGAGCAAGCCCACGGGCCACTTCTTCACGGTCCTCATCGTTTCTCTCCCAGCCGCCCATTCGGGTGCACCGAATCAGAAGAGCTCGGTGGCGATCCCCAGCATCAGCTGCGGAGCCAGGGTCCAGGCCTCATCTGCGTCGGCAGGCGCGACGGGCTTGGAGCGCTCGGCAAGAAGCCCGGTGCGGAGGCACAGATGCAGCGGCATGGGACCTTTCAGGACCCTCCAAAGCACCTCGGCGCGGGCCGCCATGCCCCAGGAGAGATCGGTGTGGCGCTCGCCGTCGTCGAAGGCCACCCGATTCCAGGCGACGCTTGCCCCAAGGGTGGCGGCTAGCCGCCACCGCGACCAGCTCATCGCCGGCCCCAGCGACAGGTCCAGAGAGTGGCGCTGGACCGAGTAGCTCCAAGTCGAAAGCTCCTCAGCGCGATGCCCCAGCGCGTAGCCGATGCGTCCCTGCCAGAGGCCCCGGTCGAGGCGAAAGCCCGCACCAAGACCGTGCGTTGGTATCTCGCTCTTCGTCGGCCCCCAGCTCGCCTGGTAGCCCACGTCGACGAGGCCCGACCACGCCGTCTCCTCACGGGTGAGGACCAATCCCTCGAGTCGCTCCCCCTTTGCCGCCAGCATGCTGTGCCTGGACCCGAGGCCACCCTGCGCCGACCAGCCCTGGGCGTCGGAGATGCGAACCGCGTCGCGGTCGCGCAGCACCAAGTGCTGCTGGCCTCCTCCTCCGAGCCGCTCCAGCACCAGCTCCGTGGGATAGACCGGCACCGTGAGAGGCCTGCCCGCCTCCTTGACCACGAGCTCGCTCAGCTGCCCGCTCTCGTAGCGCAGCAGGAATCGGCCAGCGACGTTCGCCTCGAGCTCCAGCACAGCGCTGCGGGTGGAAGGGAAGCTGAAGTACAAGGGGCCGGTGCTGGTGAGGTTGCGGATGAGCTTCTGGGGCGTCTGCGGCCGGGTAGCGTTGCTGGTGTAGCGCTGGGTCTCTGCCCGGGCGTACTCCCAGACCTCCTCGAGAGTGACGCCGAAGCCGGCTCGGGGCGCGCGCTCCATGGCCTCCATGAAGAAATGCGTGAAGACCCCGCCGAGCCGCTCGTCCTCGTAGCTCACCTGATCGGGGCGGCTGGAGACGAACCACATCGTTCCCTGGGCGTCGATGACCTCCTGAGGCAGCGCCTCGAAGGCGTTGAAGCCTGGCATGGGGGTCATGCCCTTGGCGGCCAATGCCTTGAGATCCAGGCTGCCGCTGAAGCAGGCGTCGAACACGCCTACCGTGAAGGTGGCACCCATCTCATTGAAGATCGCGGCGAGGTCGGGGCCGGTCAACGGCTCGGTCGCGGTGAGCAGCTGCCCGGAGAGGCCGTGGCCGGTGAAGAAGAACGCGAAGAGGGTGGGGACCTCGCCGAGCGCGGCGCGGTCGGCTTTGTGCTGCTCGGCCACCTTCCGGGCCGCCTGGAGAATCGCCTCGCGAGACTTGCCCGCCAGCAGCACGGTGCGCTCCGGCGAGGGGTCGAAGTTGCCCAGCCTCACCAGGCGCTCGCGCAGCCGCGTGGCCTCCTCCTCGGCATGCTTGAGCTCCGGCAAGACCACCCCGGGCGGGGTTCGCCCGAAGTCGTTGCCTACCACCAAGGCATAGCGCACCGAGCGCCCAGCCTCGGCGGAGCCCGCGAGCAACGTGCAGCAGCAGGCGACGCACAGCGCGTGCTTCATGGCTGCCTCCGCACCAGGAACACGTCAACGGCAGCTGGCACCTCGAGGGGCGGCAGCGCGCAATCCGCTTTTCGATGGGAGATTGCCTCTCGGAGCTGGGCCCTCAGAAGCGACTCCTCCAGAGGCTGTGGAGAGAATGCGGCTACGACCCACTCGCATGGCGTACCCTGGCGATCAAGCGCTGCGCTTGCCGCGAGACGAGCCTCGACCCCGGCAGGGAGCTGTTGGGCGACCGTCTCGGGGAAGGCCCGCGAGACGTTGTCGGACTCGTCGGCGAGAAGCACCGTGAGGTAGCTCGCCTCCGGAGCGGTGTAGAAGAAGCTGAGCACGTCCCCCGGCTGGAAGAGATCGCCCGACTTCCCCACGAGAGCCTGATCGCCGCGCAGCACACCAACGTGCAGCCGGTAACCGCTCTTGATCTGGAAAGCCGCTCCGCTCTTCCGTTGATCGGGGATGGCGCGCCAGAGCGCCAAGCCGACCAGGAGCATTGCCGCGAGAGCTCCGACGGGGGCGAGAGTCCAGCTCGAGAGCGCTCGCCTCAGCCGCGCGAGAAGCGAGTCCGCCGGCTCCTGGCTCATGGCCTCCCAGCGCCGCAGGGCTTGGAGGTCCTCGCGGCACTCGGAGCAGGTCCTCAGGTGTGCCTCGAAGGCGCGGGACTGCTCGGGCGAGCCGCTGCCGGAGGCATAGCGATGGAGATCGCGCCCGCGGCACGGACCGCCGTCGGCAGCGTCGGGCCCCAGCAGGAGCGCGAGACCTTCTTCAATCGGGTCGGCCATCTGCGCCTCCTGGCGACTGCTTGGCGTCGATGCACCTGCGCAGCGCCTCCAGCCCTTTGAGCGAGGCCTTGCCCACGGCCTGCTTGCTCACCCCAAGATGGAGCCCCGCCTCCGCAAGGCTCAGGCCGAGCCCGAATTGGAGCTTGAGGACCGAGCGGGTCTTCGCCGTGACATCGGCCAGGCACTCCTCGAGCCAGCGGAGGAAGCGCCTGCGCTCCAGCTGCTCCTCCTGCGAGCCGGAGCAGATGCCCCCGGCTGCTCCCTCCAGCTCGAGCGGCTCGTGTCGGCCGGCGCGGACGCGAAGCTTGCGGGCGCGACGCACCAGCATGCTGCGCAGGTAGCCGGGGAGCCCCTCTGGGACCTGGACCTCCTCGACCTGACCGTAGAAAAAGTCGAGGAAGAGCGTGCCCACCAGGTCCTCGCTCTCGGCGCGGGACCTCGTCACCCTGTCGGCAAGCTTGCGCAGCGCGCCCACCTCCGACCGGAACACGACCTCCTGTGCAGCGCGATCGCGCCTGCGTAGCCGCTCGAGGAGGTCGTGTGTGTAGGGGCCGATGGAGTGCATGACGTCCTGCGCCAGGTTATCGCCAAGCCAGCTCTGGCGCCTCTCGCTGGCCAAAGAAGCGTGCTTCGCAGGGGGCGGTCCGCTGGGTCATGGGCCGACGGCATATAGCTTGCGGTCAAGGCTGCCGAAGTAGACGGTCCCATCCGCTCCGATCGCCGCCGAGGAGTGGATGCTGTCGCCCACTGGCAGGCTCCACTTCACGACGCCGTCCCCGTTGACCGCATAGCAGCGGGAAGCGCTTGAGGAGGCATTGCCGATATAGATCGTGCCGTCTGAGCCAACTGTCGGTGAGGCGTAGAAGCCGGACCCAAGGGTACCTGGCAGGCCGATATCCCAGTCCTTAGTGCCATTCGGAAAGAGAGAAAAGAGCGAAGCATATGTTGTCCGGCCAAAGAGGATAGACCCGTCTGGACCGATCGCTGGTGACGAAATGAGTTCTTGGAATGCATCGAAGAGGCCGTTGAATCCATTAAAAGGCATCTTCGTCGTTCCATCTGGATTGAAAGCGCGAAGGGTGTGATCCTCGCTGGCGAAGTAGATGGTCCCGTCAGCTGCGACCGTGGGCGACGAGCTCACGGGTCCGCCCGTCAGGAACTCCCATTTCCTCGTGCCGTTTGGAAGAACGGCATAGGCCTTGTGATTGTAGCAGCCGACATAGATGGTCCCATCCGCGCCGATTGCGGGCGACGACTGCACCATCTCTCCCGCCTGGAACTCCCATTTCTTGGTCCCATCCAGGTTCAGGGCATACAGCTTCTTGTCATTGCTTCCTACATAGATGGTTCCATCGCCGCTGATAGCCGGCGAGGATTCCACGTGTCCATCCGTTCGGAAATACCACTTCTGGGTGCCATTCGGGTTGATGGCGAAGATCCGATCCGTTCCGCCGCCAACGTAGATCGTGCCGTCAGCTCCAATAGCGGGCGAGGAACGAATTTGATAGCCAGTCGCGAAAGCCCATCTCTGCGTCCCGTTCGGGTTGACGGCATACAGAGAGCCGTCCCAGCTGCCGACGTAGATCGTTCCATCCGCTGCGATCGCCGGCGACGACGATATGTAGCCTCCCGTCAAAAAGGTCCACTTGAGATTGCTCGTTTGTGCGCCCACATACGCGCTTCGACCAGTGTGAAGAAGGTCATTGCGGAAGGCCGGCCATGGGGCGCCCGCCTGTAGCCCTCCAGGTATGCACGCGGCTCCATCGTCAAAGTATCCGGAGTTGCAGGCGCAGGCCTGGGTGGCAGCGTCGCAGTGGGAATTGGCGGAGCAAGGTGCGGCCGGGCCCCAGGCGAGGCATCCGTGAACGTCTGAGGTGCATGTCTGGATCACACCGTTCGTACACAGGGTCGCGCCAGCGGTGGGGCACTGGTTGGAGCAGCTCCCGCAGCTGGTGGCGTCTGCGCAGAAGCCGCTGGAGCAGCTGCTCGAGCTTCCCCAGAGTCGGCAACCGTTGGAATCAGCGACACAGCTTCGAATCTGGCTGCCTGCGCACTCGCTCGCGCCTTGGGTGCACTGATCAATGCAGGTTCCGCAAGTGCTCGCGTTCGCGCAGAATCCACGGGAGCACGCGGTTGGCGAGCTCCAGGCCAGGCACCCGTTGACGTCTGCGGTACACGTCTTGACCTGTCCGCTGGTGCACGAGGTCGCGCCAGCGGTGGGGCACTGGTTGGAGCAGCTCCCGCAGCTGGTGGTATTGGCGCAGAAGCCGCTGGAGCAGCTGCTCGAGCTTCCCCAAGCGAGGCAACCGTGCTCGTCGGGAATGCAGGTACGGAAGCTCCCCGCATCGCACTCCACGGCTCCGGATGCCGGGCAGCTGTTGGCGCAGGTGCCACAGGCCGTGCTGCTGGCGCAGAAGCCGTCGGCGCAGGCAGTGGCTGCGCCCCAGATCCGGCATCCATTGCTGTCGGCCGTGCAGGACCGCAGCTGGCCGCTGGTGCACTGGCTCGCGCCTTCGGCGCATGCATGGCTACAGGAGCCGCAGGTGGTCGTCGAGGCGCAGAAGCCGCTGGAGCAGGCCGAGAACTCGCTCCAGGAAAGGCATCCATGGGTATCGGCCTGGCAGGTCCGGCTCTGGCCGTTGCTGCACTCGACACGCCCTGCTGCCGGGCAGGTGTTGGAGCAGGAGCCGCAGGATGACGAGGAGCCGCAGAAGCCGCTGGGGCAGCTGGTGAAGGCCGACCACGCGAGGCAGCCCGTGGCGTCAGCCTGGCAGGTGCGGCTCTGACCGGAGGTGCACTCGCTCGTGCCAGCCGCGGGGCAGGAGTTGGAGCAGTTGCCGCAACCATCTCCGGAGCAGAGCCCGCTCGCACACGCCTGGGCGGGGCCCCAGCTGCGGCAGCCCTGCGCGTCGGCGACGCAGCTCTGGAGCATCCCGTCGCTGCACTGGGTCGCTCCGGCGCTCGGGCACGTGTGCTGGCAGGTGCCGCACCGTTGGGCGTCGGCGCAGAAGCCGTCGGCGCAGAGCTCCTCCGCACCCCACTGCAGGCAGCCGTTGGCGTCCTTCACGCAGGTGCGCTTCTTCCCGCTCGCGCACCGCGTTTCGCC
>JACRCT010000411.1 GCA_016218885.1 Deltaproteobacteria bacterium
GCACGACGAGGCCAAGGTGCCGGAGCTGGTCAAGCACCTGGGCGAGAGCTTCTGGACGAGCCCCGCCGCGCTCCGGGCCGCCGCCGCGGAGCGCGGAAGCGCAGAGATCTACAGGCTCCCGTTCCTGATGCGGGTCGTCTTGAGGGACGCGCGGGCCAGCCCCCTCGCAGAGTCGGCTCTCGCGCGCCGCGTACGCGCCGAGGGCTCGAGCTGTGGACGAACCTGGCTCGCCACCGCGGAGGACTCGCTGCTGGAGGCCCTGGTGGCGTGGCGGGAGGCCGAAGACGGCGAGGAGGTCCACTGGCGCGACGCGGCGATGCTGCTCGCGGTCCAGGGCGCGGGCCTCGAGGCAGAGTACGTGCAGGCGTGGGCGCAGCGCCTCGAGCTCTGCGACATCCTGCGGGAGGCGCAGGCACAGGCGGGAGTGGGTTGCGCCCTCACCTGAAGGTCTCTTCCGAATCCAGGGCTGACCGAGGGGACTAGCAAAACGTTTTGCTAGTCGAGACTAGTCGAACGTTTTGCTAGTCCGGGAGGGCGGTAGCGTGGGGCAAGGCCTTCGCTGTTGGTCTTGGCGGGCGGGACGCCCCCAGGGCCGCCAGGAGGAGGGAGGAGGAGGCCTTGACGCCAATGCGCAACGCTGGCAGGGAAGCGGGCCATGAACTCACTGGGCAGGCTCTTTCGTGTCTCGATCTTCGGGGAGTCGCACGGTCCATCCATCGGGGCCCTGGTCGATGGCTGCCCGGCGGGACTGGCGCTGGAGGAGGCCGACTTCGCCGCCGACCTCGCGCGACGGCGCTCCGGCGCCCGGGGCACCACGCCGCGGCGCGAGCGCGATCTGCCGCGCCTGCTCTCAGGGGTCTTCCAAGGCCGGACCACTGGCGCGCCCCTCCTGGTGGCTTTCAACAACGAGGACACCGACTCCTCGAGCTACCGGGAGGTCGTCCATAGGCCCCGGCCCGGGCACGCCGATCTCGTGGCGCACCAGAAGCACGGTGGCTTCGCCGACTGGCGCGGCAGTGGGCACTTCTCGGGCAGGCTCACGGTCGCGCTGGTGGCGGCGGGCGTGATCGCCAAGAAGACGATGCCCAAGGTGAGGATCTCCGCGAGGGTGATCGAGGCAGGAGGACAGGGGGACGTGGAGAAGGCGCTCGCCGAGGCCGAGCGCGCCCAGGACTCCATTGGCGGGGTCGTCGAGTGCCAGGTCGAGGGGCTGCCAGCCGGGCTCGGGGAGCCGTTCTTCGACTCCGCAGAGTCCTTGCTGGCGCACGCCGCCTTCTCCATTCCCGCCGTGAAGGCGGTCGAGTTCGGGGCAGGCCACGGCGTGGCGCGCATGCGCGGCAGCGAGTACGCCGACGCCATCCTCAATGCGCGGGGGCGGACCGCCACCCACCACGCCGGCGGAATCAACGGCGGGCTCACCAACGGCAATCGGCTGGTGGTGCGGGTCGCCGTGCGGCCGCCGTCGAGCAGCGCCTCCGAGCTGTCTACGGTCGATCTGCGCAGCGGGAAGCGCGTGCGCATGGTCCCGAAGGGCCGGCACGATCGCTGTGTCGCCCTGCGGGTTCCGGTGGTGCTGGAGGCGGCGGTGGCGATGGTGCTGGCGGACCTGATGGTGCTCGAGCAGCGGACGCCACGCGTCCCGCGCGGCAGGCGAGGGAGCAAGCGGTGAGCGACGACAAGCTCGACGTCCTGCGCAGGCGCATCAGCGAGGTGAATCGGCGGCTCCTCGACGACCTCAACGAGCGGCTGCGGCTGGTCAACGAGGTGCGCGAGCTCAAGCAGGAGCGGGGCCTCGCCATGTCCGACCCGGCGCGCGAGGAGCAGATGATGCAGGAGCTCCTCGCCTCGAACCCGGGACCGATGACCGAGGGGCAGCTGCAGGAGGTCTTCAAGGTCGTCTTCTCCGTTTACCTGTCGCACATGGAGCGGAGCGCGCGCCAAGGGCTCCGGGTGCACCGGCGCGAGGGCGAGGCCGACCGGACGGTAGAGGCCCGCGGGCTTGGGATCGGTGGAGCGGGCACGCCGGTGCTCATCGCCGGCCCGTGCGCCATCGAGGACGAGCAGCAGCTGCGCCGCACCGCCGCGCACCTGGCCGGTCTGGGATGTCGGCTCCTGCGCGGCGGGGCGTACAAGCCGCGCACCAGCCCTTATTCCTTCCAGGGGCTGGGAAACGAGGGCTGGCGGCTGCTGCGACAGGTCGCCGACGAGCATGGGATGGCGGTCGTCAGCGAGGTGGTCGATCCCCGGCATCTGGAAGAGATGGGGGAGCTGGTGGACGTGGTGCAGGTGGGCGCGCGCAACATGTTCAACTACGAGCTGCTCAAGGAGCTGGGTCAGATCGGCAAGCCCGTGCTGCTCAAGCGCAGCTTCATGGCCACCCTCGAGGAGCTGGTCCTGGCGGCCGAGTACGTGGCGTCGCAGGGCAACGATCGGATCGTCCTGTGCGAGCGGGGGATCCGCAGCTTCGAGCGCTGGACGCGAAATACCTTGGACATCTCCGCCGTGCCGCTGCTCAAGCAGGTCACGGCGCTGCCGGTGATCGTCGACGTCGCGCACGCCGCGGGCCGGCGCGACATCCTTGTTCCGCTGGCGCGGGCCTCGCTGGCGGCGGGAGCCGACGGGATCATGATCGAGGTGAGCCCGTTCCCTGCCTCGGCCGCGAGCGACGCGGAGCACCAGCTCGACCTCGAGGCCACCACGCGCTTCGTGGAGCAGGTCTTCGGCAAGCGCGGTTAGGGGCCAGGTTCCGATTACGAAAACTCTCTCGTCTGTGCAAGGGCACGTGCCTTGTGTCGGCCTCTGTGCCCATCGCCACACGCAGCTGGCTTTCTGATCCCCCGTAGGTCCGTGGTCTCATTCCGTAGGCCGTTGGGCGTAGGCCGTTGGGCGTAGGCCGTTGGGCGTAGGCCCGAGCGCAAGCGAGCCGGCAGCGGAGAGCACCGGACGGCGTGGAGTAGGGCGGTGAGCGCGAGCGAACCGGCAACCAGCTCCGTGAAGCGCAACACGAGAAGCCCGGTCCGTCGGCATCCAGGGTCAAGGAGAGTGCGCCGCTGTCGAGGACAGCGAGACCGGCGTCAAGGGCTCCGGCGACAGTCCGCGGGAATTGCTGGACCGCCACCACGGGGTGTTTCGCCGGCTGTGTCGGCACTTCGAGGAGGTAGCCAAATCCAAGACGCCAGAACGTCAGTGGTTCGCTGTGGCAGTCGAGCGATTCAGCAACGGGAGCGAGTCGGAATTGCCGAAGACCGAGGACTTCTTGGTTCAGCTACTCATACCGGCTTCCATCGAAAGCCAACTGGTCCTATTCGAGGCCGCGGCCTGGGAATCCGCGCTGCCATCGCCTTGCCCCGTCGCGCATGAATGGGCGAAGAAGCAGGGTTTCGAGACCCTTGAGACGGGCAGCGGCAAGTAACCATTCGCAGCGGATCAGGCTTTGCTTCGGGACCTGCCAGGGCGGCCGCTGTTCGCGCCTCGACGCTCACGAGCATTGTCGGGCTCCCCACGCTCACAGACAGCTCCCCGCGAATCTGCGCACTCCTGGCCCAGGCCGGTCGTAAGCAGGGCCGGTCCGGGGAGCCCATGAAGCGCTGGAGCATCGCGGTGGAGGTGGCGGTGTCCTGCTTTGGGTGGCTTCGGCGGCCAGGCCGTACGTGCGGAGGGTCGGAAGGCCCATCCATGGGCGTTACTCCGCCTCATTCCAGCGCGAGAGCCACGCGCAGCGCCTGGTCAAACGATGCGAGCTTCTCCGTAGGGAGGCTCCCCACGTAGTCGGTTAGCGCCGACTTGGGGATGCTCATCAGCGCATCGCAGTGAATCGCGCAGTCGTGCTTCAGCCCTTCGGCGGTACCGACGTCGACCTGTGTCGAGAGGCCATCGCGGGCAGAGAATACGGGGGCGCAGATGATGGTCGAGAAGCGCGACTCGATGAGGGTCGCTCGGCTCGCCACGACGAAGACGCGGGATGGCTTCGGATCGCCCGCTGGTCTGCGGACGCGGTACAGATCGCCTCGCCTCAAAGCTCCTCCTGGATGGCGAGCGCCTCGGCGACCTCGCGATTGAGGGCGTCGGCCCGGCGGTTGATGACCTCGAGATCTCTCGCGTCCCGTTCGCTTCGAGCTCGGGCGGCGGCAAAGGCCTCGACCGCCTGCTCGATGATCCGAGAACGGTTCGACTCCTTCCCGGCCAGGCGATCGACGATCTTCAGCGTCTTCTCGGAAAGGGTGATGGATGTCTTGACTCGCATACTACGAACATACTCCACCTCCCCGGTTGCGCAAGGGGCAGACGGGCCTCGAAAGCCGAGCCTCCGGGGGTCGAGCCAGGCCCACCTGCGGGCACACAAGCACGCCAGCGGGGCTCGTCTGGGCGGTCGCTGTCCGAGCTTCGACGCTCGCGCGCATTGTCGGCCTCCCCACGCCCCAGCTGACACCCCCCGCGAATCTGTGCCCTCCACTCCAGAGCCGACCGTAAGCAACCCCGGACGTCACAGGCAAGGGGGAGCCCATGAAGCGCTCGATCTTCGCGGTGGCGGTGGCGCTGAGCTTCGCGGTGTCGCCGAAGGCGTGGGCCGGGCGGATCTCCGGTCCGATGGTCGTCTCCGACTCCTGGCCACAGGCAACCGACGTGGAGAGCTGGGCGAAGGACGTGCTGCGCCTAGAAGGCCTGACCGACGCCTCTGATCGCGAGAAGGCGATCGCCCTCTACTACTGGATGCGCCTGTTCGTGATGAGCCCGTCGGCGGGCACCGAGCCCCATGAAGGGCCATGGGGCAGGGAAGACCGGCTGGTCACCGACATCACCAAGGTCATGTTCGTCCACGGCTGCGGCGACTGCGACTACCAGGCGCGGGCGTTGGAAGCGGCGTGGTGCCTGTACAAGCACGACGACCGGGCGGCACGGCGCATCACCGTCATGCCCGGCGCCATCCACACCATGGTCGAGCTCGCTTGGGACGGGGCCTGGCACGGCTTCGACCCGCTCAACGGGGTCTACTTCCTCGACTCGGACAGCCCCACCGCCAACGTCCTGAGCTTCGACGAGGAGACCCGTGCCGGGCAGCTCCTGAGGCGTGCCTATGAACTGGCTCCTGGCGACAGCCGCATCATGATGGGTCTTGTAAACCATGAGACGTTCCGCGGAGACTTCACACGCGCGCCCAGACTGGCATTGGA
>JACRCT010000407.1 GCA_016218885.1 Deltaproteobacteria bacterium
CAGTGTTGGTGCAGGCCGTCAGCGCAGCGCAGCCTCCGTTGCCCGAGCCGCATTCGTCGCTGACCACGCAGCCCATCGGCCCCGTGCCGGTGAAGCCCGAGGGGCACGCTCCGCAAGTCCGCGAGCCCGGCGCGTTGGTGCAGGTCGTGAGCGGGTCACAGCCGCCGTTGTTCGTGAGGCACTCGTCGATGTCCACGCAGGCGGACTCGCCAGTCCCGGTGAAGCCCGAGGGACATCCGCCGCAGGTGCGGGACCCGGGCGAGTTGGTGCAGGTCGTCAGCGAATCGCATCCGCCGTTCTTCGTCAGGCATTCGTCGATGTCCACGCAGGCGGACTCGCCCGTCCCGGTGTAGCCCGAGGGGCACGCGCCGCAGGTGCGCGAGCCGTGTGTGGTCGTGCAGGTCGTCAGCGGGTCGCACCCGCCGTTGCTCGTCTGGCACGCGTCTGCCTCGACAGGCCCCGCGCCGGTGCAGCCCGCAGCGGAGAGAGTCAGGACAACCGCAAGCGCTGCCACGCGACCCGTTCGCATCTTGGTCCCCTTCCGCGATTCGGCTGCCGTGCACCCCGTGAGCGTACGGAATTAGGCGCCGCGGTGTGGCATGGCGTCAAGCCGCGAGTCTGTGCGCCCGCGCGCCGACTTCACGTAGACTTCGCCTCCCTCTTTCCCCGAGCCTCCACCATGAACCACGGCCCCCTCGACGAACCCACCGCCCGCGGCCTGAAGGCCCTCCAAGACCGGATCGCTGCCTCGAAGATCCCTCCCTCCCAGCTCGACGAGAGCATCACCCTGGCGACCTGGAACATCCGCGAGCTCGGCAAGAAGCCGCGCAAGCCCGCCGCGCTTCACTACATCGCCGAGATCATCGGCATGTTCGACCTGGTGGCCATCGTCGAGGTGCGCGACAACATGGCCGACCTCAGCACGGTCCTGAGCTACCTCGGCCCGTACTGGAAGGTGATCTTCACCGACTTCCTCGCCGACAGTCCCGGCAACCGCGAGCGCATGGCCTACGTTTACGACGAGCGCGCCGTGCAGTTCACCGGGCTCGCTTCGCACGCCAGCCCGCCCCGCAAGAAGAACGAGGCCGGCCCAACCGCCCAGGGAACCAGTCCAGCCTGCCATCGTCTGGTGGCGCCCTCCTTTCGTCGCGTCCTTCCGCGCCGGCAGCTTCGACTTCCTGCTCTTCACCGCCCACATCCGGTGGGGCGACAAGGAGCAGGCCCGAATCCCCGAGCTCCAGCTCCTCGCCGACTGGGTCGCGGAACGCCGCCAAGAGAAGTTCGTGGACGAGAAGGACGTCATCGTCATGGGTGACTTCAACATCCCGGACCGGGAGGGCGCGCTCTTCAAGGCCGTGACCTCGAAGGGCCTACAGATCCCCGCCGCCCTGCTCACCGCGCCAGGCACCGACTTGGCCAAGGGCAAGCGCTACGATCAGATCCTCCACGACCCGGTCTTCACGAAGAGCTTCGCGCAGGAGGGCGGTGTCCTCGACTTCTACTGCGGGGACCATGCGCCGCTGTTCCCAGGCGACCCGCTGACCAAGGAGCAGTTCACTTATCAACTCTCGGACCACCTGCCGCTCTGGATCCGCGTGAACACCGACACCGAGGGCGAGGTGCTCGATCAGCTTCTCAACCGGCGCTGAGGACGCGGCAAGGGCCCGGGCGGCTGGTTTTGATGACCCAACCCACTGTTTTTAGGGTCAGATCGGCGCTACCCGAGTGTCAAAGCGGCACACCTCAAACTCAGATCGCCGCTACCCAGCGCTCAGACCGCCGCCCCCCAAGCGTCAGAGCGGCACTTTCTTCGGTCTGAGGGCCACTTCCCGGGGTCAAAGCGGCGCCTCCCGGCCCGGGACCCGCCGCTCTGACCGTGGGGGGTCGGCGCTTCGATTCAATGGAGTGCCACTCTTTGCGAGAGGGGTCGACGCTCCGAGGATCACTCCCCGCCAGGGCGAGCCGACGGAGCGCCCCCCCGATTGACTGGACTGGCGCTCTGCCCCTAGATTTGCGGCGCTTCGATGCCACAAACAGTCAACACGGGCCCTTGGACCGGCCAAGGACCCTCAAGGGAGGAGCTCATGGCGCTTGGATTGACCGACAAACTGACCCGTATTCTGTCGTTCCTGGTTGGACTGCGAGACCCGAGGGTCTTGCGGTATGGCGACGAGAGGTTTCACCTCCACCAACCTGCAAGAAGGTTGGACGCTGTTCACTACCGCGGCTGGCGCGAAGATGGACGTCGTTCCGACCAGCCCCGGGACCCCTTCCGACGCCGAAGCGCGGGAGGCCCTGGCTAGTCTCGATATCTGGGAGAACACTTGGTTCCCCGTGATCTCCGCGACCCTCGAGAGGCACTTCCCCGCGATTCACGCGAAGGTGTTCTTGAACCTTTCTCAGACCGTCGGGCGGGCGGTCATCATCTCGGTGAAGACCATGCTGGATCGGCTCGCAGGGCTGGAGAAGCAGCCGAACGGCGAGGCGGCCATGAAGCTGCTGGTGACGCGCGGCCTGACCCCGGAGAAGATCGAGGACGCGCAGAAGCTGCTGAAGAAGCTGCAGGCCCAAGGGGAAGCGGTGATCCCCACGACTTCGCCGGCGTCGCGCGAGGAGCAGGAGAAGGCGCTCGTCGACGTGTGGGCGTGGTACCGCGAATGGAGCGCCATCGCTCGAACCGTCATCACGCGCGGCGACGTCCTGGCGCGGCTGGGCCTGCGCAAGCTGAAGCGCGGCAGCGACGAAGAGGGCGAGGAAGAGGACGAGGGCGTTCCGCCTGACCCCACGAAGCCCGCGGTGGCGGCGCCGAAGTAGCGCCGCCGGACCGAAAGACGACAGGGGGCGCGCGAGCGCTCCCTGCACCTACTAGTCGTCAGCAGGTGGCCGCCCGCGGGGGTGGCACTCCTCGTGGACCAACC
>JACRCT010000408.1 GCA_016218885.1 Deltaproteobacteria bacterium
AGCGCGGTGGCGGAGGCGGCCATGGGCCCCATCCCCAACGACTCCTGGGGCCGGGGCAAGCTGCGGGTCTTCCGCGCCCACACCGGCGCAGGCGCCCCTGCCAACGAAGCCCCCGTGGCCGCAGGCCGGGTCACGCGCACCGGCGCCGCAGAGGTGAACGTCGCCATCGACGCTCAAGCCAGCTCCGATCCCGAGAGCGGGGCGCTCCGCTGCCGCTGGGATCTCGACGACAACGGCACCTTCGACCTGGGCCCGCTCTCCACCGCGGCGACCGGCGCCGTCCTTCCCCAGCCGACCCAGGCCTGGGTGAAGCTCGAGGTCGCCGACCCCCAAGGCCGAACCGCCCAGGCCCTGCTGCCCATCGAGGTCCTCGTGCCCCCGGACGCCGGCCCGGAGCCCGTCGCCCTCGATGCCGGCTCGGAGCTGGGCGCTGACGGCGCGACCGCGACCGATGGCCCCCCGCCATCCCCGGTGCCCGAGACCCAGGAGGAGGGCTGCGGCTGCGGGTCGAGCGGCTCCAGCTCCAGCCTGCTCGGCTGCCTGCTGCTGACCTTCGCTGCGGCTGGGATGCGGCGACGCCGATCGGGCGTCCGCTAGCTTCCCTGCCTTGGAGTTGCTGGACGACCGGCACTCCGCAGGATCGGCTCTCTCTCCTTCCTGCCGAGATCCCTATCAGACACCTGCGGCGTGAGCGTCGGCTCTGGATTCAGGCGGCAGGTCCGCTTCGCCAGCTAGGAACTGTCCGTCAAGTCGAGCCTGGTCTAGCTCAGCGACAGTCTCCGCACGCATTCGATCGAGTTCCGCGATTTTGAGAGGGTCGCCGAGCTTGCGCCGCTGAAGGCGCATGGTTCGAAGTGCAAGCTGAAGCTGCTTCTGAAGGGTCACCAGCCGCTCGAGCTGGCGAATGATGTGCTTCCGGAACGCGATCCCGTTCTCGTCCGTGTTCAGCATCATCACTTCTTCGAGAAAAACCCCTGCGTGGCTGCGCGGGATGACGAGGGCATTCTTATAGCGAATGTGCTTGTCCATCACATTCGCGCAAGGGTTGGGGAAGAACCGGCCTTGTTTAATCTCCTTGGCGGCCGGCCAGATGTTCCACTTCCTTCGGTTGCAGGAAGAGCACACGTAGAACAGGTTGCTGTAGACCGTCAGGAGCTCGGGGAAGAGATCCTTGGGCTTGAAGTGCTCGACTGCGAAGTTGGACTCGCCGCGAAGGGTATCGGGCAGGCGGCAGTAGATACACTTCCGCTCGAACTCCCTCCGAAGGAAGGGCTTGAAGTCGTGGTAATTGTTCGTCGCGGGAGGTCTCTCGCGCCGCCGGTGCTGCTTGGTCGGATAGCGGAACGGATTCACTTGGCCTTCGCGAGGTCCTTGAGCGCTTCCAGGCGAGCTTTCAGGCGCGCAGAAGTCTCATCGGTTCGCTGACCAATCGCTTCCAGCTTCTTGAAGTCGTCTGGCGTGACGCTCGGCGCAAGCGCAGCGACCTTCGCCGAGGTGATCTCAAGCCTGGCGTGTTCCTCGTCGGTAAGCGTCTTCCTCGCGTACCGGCGCCCGAGAAGCTGGATTCGAGTGCGGTTGGCGCTCTCGAACGGTTGTTCCTCTCGCGAGGGGGCCTTCGTCGGACTCTCGAGCCGTCGATAGTTAGATCCGCCAGTGATCGGCGCGGTCGCAGTCAAGGCGTCTTGCGCCAACATGGGGTTGGCAGCGTAGGTGACGAAGAGCGTGTCGGCGAGCGCGAGGCTTCCCGCTCCCGCGCTGCGGTCCTCGCTCTGCGAACGGGGGTAGTCGGAGTCGTACGGTTGGCCCTTGGCCCCGGTGATCTCGTATTGGGGCCGATGGGCGCGCTCGATCACCTCGACTGGGGGCGGCGGACCGAACTCAAAATTGACGGCAACGGTCATTTTCTTTTCCTCGCCCCGGTTCCCAGGTACTCGCGCGCCTTGCTCCCGAGCGACCAGGAGAAGAGGGCGTAGCCCTCCGAGTGGAAGGTCTTGACGGTTCCAATCACGTCCTTGAATTCGACCCCTTCGGCGTACAGGTCGAAGTCAAGCAAGTAGTCCGTCGCTCCAGTGCCAGGAGTTGGGGGCTGAGCAGGGTCGACGATCCCTTGGAAACCGTGCCGAAAGGAGTAGAAGCCGCTCTTCGCCGAGCCACGAGTCTCGTGCCAGTAACGCGACGGGCGTCCGAACACCCCTGTCTTGAGAGAGGAGACGAGAGCAGGGTTGAGCCAGTCGGAAGGGTCGTCGTCCTTGACAGGAAGCGCGTTGATGTACCGGAGCCCAATCCGCGTGAAGAAGTCGGTGTCCAACAAGGATGAGGCGGACTTCAGGACGAACTCGAGGCGCGAGAGAAGGTCCTCGAAGTTCGAGTAGGTGAACGTCTCTATGGTCAGCGCGAACGGCCGAAGCGCGATCGTCCAGCGCTTGTCCTTGGAGCGGAGGAGATGCCGCCTCTGGCTGACCGCGTTGCCTCCGACCTCGAACTGGACGTCAAGGTTCGACTCGTAGTGGGGGTACTCCTTCCGGAGGGCCTTCTGAAAGGCGACCGGGGACTCGGTTTCCAGCTCGAGCAGCGTCGGAAAGCGGAGCTCGCAGACCGCGAGGCGGATGAAGTTCCGCTCAAACTCACGCGGTTCAACGGGTGGAACACTGAGAGCGGCAGTAGTCAAGTTCTTCTCGGGAGACAGTTGGTTCCGAGTGACAGCGCCTCAGTCTAGTGCGGATCCCGAGTCAACGGAAACCCTCGAGCAAGGTGTCTGAGCAAGCTGTCAAGTCGACAGGTTGGCCCTCCCCGAGGCGCTCGCCCACAAGATCGAGGAGGCCATCCAACGCCGCGTTGCGCGTGACCGCGCCGACGTGGCGCGGCGGCTCGGACTCACCCGCGCCCGGGTTACTCAGTTGCTGCACTTGGCGCTTCTGGCTCCCGACCTCCAGGCAAAGACGCTAAAGCTTGAGTCGGTTGACGGGGTCGAGTCCGTGTCAGAGCGGACTCTGCGAGCAGTGGCGACCGTGCGCAGGCAGCGCAGGAGCCAGATTCCTTTCGGCTTGGAGCGCGCCCGCTTGCGTCCGAGTCGCTGCTGGGCGCGCACCAGGTCGCGCTCGGTGTTGCGAACGAGGGTGGCGGCGACTTGACGCACCTTTGATAAGTCGTAGCCCGGAATGCTGTCGAAGAGGCCTGCGATGACATCGGAGACGACTTCCCGCCCCGCCCGCGGGAACCGAAGCGCGTGGCGCCGGCAGACCGCCTCCAGAGCCGGCGACAGCGCGAGGGCGTCCTGCAGCTCGCCGCTGGGCAATCTGGCGGGCTCGCGCAAGCACCGCCGCAAGCTGCACTCCGCTGGAGCCGAGACCGTGGACCTGGTCGTCCCCGAGGGTGCGATCTATGAGATCGGCGACTTCCTTTGGAGGGAGGAGGCCTCGCTCTCCTTCTCGGCCACCTTCGACGGCCACACCGTAGAGCTCGCGCCGCCCACTGGCCTGTCGACACCACCGACGAGAACACCTACGGAGCCCCCCGCAGTCGGCGACAAGACCCTGGCCGTCGGCACCTACTTCGTCGACTTCATCGGCTCCCACTTCGCCAACTGGGATGCGGCGACGCCCTTCGGGCGTCCGCTAGCTTCCCTGGCCCCGCCCTTTCGGGCGGGGCTGGCGGACGAAGCGGATGGCACCGGCGCTGGGATTGGGTAGGGCCTACTCCCCGCGCTTGCGCTGCCTCAGCTGCCCGACCTCGCGCGTCATCCGCCCGAAAGCACGATCGGACTGCCGCCGGCGACGCTCGTCGTGTCGGAGCTCGAAGGCGTGGGCCTCGCGCCGCAGCTGCAGGTAGTGCTCGAGCCGCTCGGCCTCGAGCTCACCGCTCTCGACCGCCGCGCGCAGCGCGCACCCAGGCTCGCCCTCGTGGCCGCAGTCGCCGAAGCGGCACCCGGCGGCCAGCGCCTCCACCTCCTCGAAGGCGCCCGCCAGGCCCGCCTCGTCGAGCAGCTGCAGCTCGCGCATCCCGGGGGTGTCGAGCAGGAGCCCGCCCTCGCCCGGCAGCCGCAGGAGCTGGCGGTGCACCGTGGTGTGGCGGCCCCGACCGTCGCGCTCGCAGACCTCGGCGGTGGCCATGCGCGCCTCACCCAGCAGCGCGTTGACCAGGGTGGACTTGCCCGCCCCCGAGGAGCCGACGAGGGCCGCGGTCTGCCCCCGCCCGACGAGCGCGCGCACCGCCTCGATCCCCTCGCCGTGCGGCGCGCTGGTGGCCAGGACCGGCGCCCCGGGGCAGTGGGCCTCCACCTCGGCGATCTGCGCCGAGACGTCCGCGCACAGGTCCGCCTTGGTGAGGACCACCGTGGGCTGCGCTCCGCTGGCCCAGACCCGGGCCAGGTAGCGCTCGATGCGCCGCGGGTTGAAGTCGGCGTCGAGCCCGCAGACCACCAGGACCCGGTCGACGTTGGCGGCCACCACCTGCGCGCGCGCCTCCCGCCCCGCCGCCCCGCGGGAGAAGGCGGTGCGGCGCGCGAAGAGGCGCTCGATGGTCGTGATCGCTCCGCCGCCGCCCGGCGCGCCCGACAAGGCGACCCAGTCGCCCGCCACCGGGAGCGCGGACTCTCCCAGCACGCGGCGCAGGCGGCCCGTGAGCCGGGCCGGCCCCTCGCCGGCGAGGGACCAGACCTCGTAGGCGCCGCGATGCTCGGCGGCGACGCGCGCCGGGACGAGCTCCGGGCGCGCCCACTGCTGCCACTGCTCTTCGAAGAAGGGACTCCAACCCAAAAGGGACAAGTCGTGCACGATGACGGACTCCGTCGCGGCGCTCGGGCGCACGCGCAGGCAGCCGGGCGCTCAGGCGCCCGGCGGGCTCTGTGTTCAATCGGGGCGAAGCGAGGCGAACAGGGCGCCGGCAACCGGCGCCCGCCGCTACACCCGCTCCGCTTGGAGTCCGACGGAGATCATCCAACCTCGTGCAATGGAAGCTGCGAACGACCTGCGCAGAGACTGCCTCCGTCCGTGCGCGGCGTCAACGCGCCCGCATGGATGCGGGCTCGGGGACCGGGCGATCCTCCGCCTGGAGCGCCTTTCGCCGACGCCTCCCCTGCCCGGTCAGCTGGGCGGATTGGCGCACGCCGAGCCTGTGCCTGCCTGGCTGTCCGGAAACTCCCTCCCCATGGAACGGATTTGCGAATAACTGTCACGAGGTGACAGTATTTTGCAAATGCAGCCGATCACCGAGCTCGCCTTGGAACGAGCGCAGCGTGGAGCTTTCACTCGGGAGCAGGCGGCTCTTTGGGTCGGGAGCCACGGCGCGCGCCTGGACGCACTGCTCAAGCGGGCCGTGGGCACGGGGGAGGTCTGGCGCGTATGCCGAGGGCTCTACTGCCTATCCAACCGCTACACCCGCGGCGAAGTCGATGCCCTCGAGCTGGCGCAGCGCATCTGCGGTCCGAGCTACGTGAGCCTGGAGACCGCTCTGTCTCGCCACGGCTGGATCCCCGAAGGCGTCCACGCCATCACCAGCGTGGCAGTCGGTCGCTCGCGCACGTTCGATACTCCGGTCGGGCTGTTCACCTTCACCCGCGTGCCGCAGCGCCGCTTCCTGGCGGGGGTCCGCAGAGTCTCGGTCGAGGGCGGGGGCGTCTTCTTTCTGGCCTCCCCGCTCAAGGCGTTGGCCGACCTTGTGTACGCCCAGCGGCGTGACTGGCGCTCTATCGAGCCTGTCATCGAGAGCCTGCGCGTCGAGGAGGAATCCCTCGCGGCGTTGACCGCGGCGGAATTCGACGAGGTCGTCTCGGCCTACAAGCCCGGTCGGACCAGCCGGTTCCTGGCTGGTCTGAGGAAGGAGCTGAAGCGGTGAGCGTCGAGATAATCCAGGAGCGACTCGACTCGTACGGCTGCCGGACCACGCTCGAGGAAGAGCAGGCCCTGCGCGAGATCACGCAGGAGATCGTCCTGGCCGCGCTGGGGCGCACCGACTTCTTCAAGTGCGCCGGCTTCCAGGGCGGGACGTGCCTGCGCATCTTCCACGGCCTGAACCGGTTCTCCGAGGACATGGACTTCGCCCTCGCCGCGCCGGACCCCAAGTTCGTGCTCGCGCCCTATCTCGAGCGGGTGCGGGAGGAGCTGACGATCTTCGACTACCAGCTGGAGATCGACGACCGCTCGAAGGCAGGCGCGGCGGTCCAGGAAGCGTTCGTGAAGGACGACTCCGTGGGCAAGCTGCTCCGCCTCGGCTACAGGCCCCGGGCCGGCCCCCTGCGCAAGCTGCGCATCAAGCTGGAGGTGGACACGAATCCGCCGCCGGGCGCGACCTACGACATGCCGGTGCTGGACTTCCCGTTTCCGTCGGCAGTGCGCGTCTTCGACCTTCCCAGCCTCTTCGCGGGGAAGATCCACGCGCTGCTGTGCCGCAGCTACCTCAAGGGGCGCGACTGGTACGACTTCATCTGGTACACGGCGCGAAGGACGCCCATCAGACACGCGCTTCTCGGCGCCGCGCTGAACCAGCAGGGCCCCTGGAAGGGCCAAGCCCCCACGACAGACGACGCTTGGTGCGCCGAGCAGCTGCGCGCCAAGATCGAGGAGGTCGACTGGGCGCAGGCACGGCGGGACGTGCAGCGCTTCCTGAAGCCGCGCGAGCTGCCGTCACTGGAGCTCTGGACCCGCGAGTTCTTCCTTCAGCAGGCCGCCAAGCTCCGCCAGGCGCCGCGGTAGGCTCGGTCGCACCGTCGCGCTCCCCGCCAGGGACACGGTATCTCGCAGGATGGCAATCCCCCGGAAGCGCTGGCGCGTCGGCACGAAGCGGGCGTCGACCTCGAAGGATCTGGGCGAGAGGAAGAGATGCGGTCGGACATCCTCGGCGGCGACGCGTGGGCGCTCTCGGTCCATGACGAAGCCAAGGCCAGGTCCGACCGCTCGGGTGACCAGGGCTTTGGGCGCGCGTCTGGGCCGAGAGCTGACGCTATCCGGGCTTGGCCGCGGCGCCGCGCCGTTGCGCGATGAGCGCCTCGAGGAGGGCGTGGTTGGGCTCGTCCATGCCCTGCAGCTGCGCGAGCATCTCGCCGGTGAAGTACGTCTCCTTCTCGCGCTTCTTCTCCAGCGCCTCGCCGGCGAGCTCGTCCGGCACCGGTATCGGCTCGATGGAGTAGGCGCGGCCGAGGATTCGCTCGAAGGTGAGCTTCGCGCGGCCAAGGTGCCACTCGGAGGTCACGAGCAGGAGCCGCCTGAAACCGCGCGGCTCGAGGATTCGGACCTTGGTGAAGTAGGCGTTCTGCAGCGTCGAGTCGGACTCCTCCTCGAGGAGGAGTTGCTCTGCGCCCGCGCCGAGGGAGAGCGCCAGCTCGCGCATCGCCACCGCCTCGATCGGCAGCTTCAGGCCCGGCCCGCGGCCGGGGCCCTTGCCGGACACGATCATCCAGGGCGCGGTGTCCGAGCGCAGCAGCTCGACGCCACGGGCCACGCGGTCGCGGCCGAACTGCGAGAGGCTGCCGTCGGGACGGAGGGCGTCTCCGAGGACCACGATGACGTCGTGCATGAGGCTCGTCCCTTCAGAGCTGACTTGCGAGCTGCAGGCCGCAGGCGGCCATGATGCTGAATTCGAGGATGTCCCGGCCGGTGGGAATGGCAGTCGCGGAGAGGGACTTCTCCCCTCGTCCTTCTCAAGGGCGACTGGGACCATGAACTCAAGCGGTTCGAGAGCCGAGACCAACTGGCAATCCCGGCGAAGGTGCGCCGACTGGCCGAGCGCTGTCAAAGGCACGGAATGTGAAGACTGGCACTGGCCTTTCGGCGCCCAGTGCGCAGGGCCCTGGGCGGGACTCTTGGCACAGAAGGCTGCTTGTTTCCCCTCCGCGCAGGTGTAGCCTTCGCCAGAATTGACGACGCTCCCGAGGCTCAAGGCCACCTCCGACCGGCGCTGCACTCCACCTCCGCGGCCTACGCTACCCGGGCGTTCCGGGCAACTTGCCTATGCGCGAGCCTCCATGTCATCCGACGTCGCTGATCTCTTCTGGTTCGAGTCCACGGACGTGGATCTGAGCGCGGTCGCACGAGAGCTGGCCGAGCTCGCTGAGGACCACGTCGTCCGAGCCTACATTCACCGCCGGGGTTTCAAGGCGGCTGCCATCTACGTCTCCACCGAGGACCCCATGGCGGCCCCTTCTCTGGCGCAATCGTGCGCGTCGGCGCTCGCGAAGGTTGCGGGTTGCCGCACGTGGTACTTCGCGGCCCTCGGAGGCACATCCAGCTTCCTGTCCGTGGATGCGCTCGACGCGAAGGGCAAGGTGCGTTGGAGTGCCTACTCGGACGAGGAGATGCCGCCCGCGAAGCTGCGGCCTCTCGCCAAGCGCCTCGGACTGACCGTGGACGAGGACATCCACGGCGCGAACTTCCCGTACTGGAAGATGGTCGAAGACGCGGGGCTCCCGGTCGCCCAGCACTTGTCGC
>JACRCT010000409.1 GCA_016218885.1 Deltaproteobacteria bacterium
GCTGGAGAGGATCTCCGGGCCGTGGATGCGCACGAAGGTACCCGACGGGCCGCCTTCATCCCGAAGGAAGAGCTTGCCGTCGCGGAAGTGGAAGGTGGCGTGCAGCGGGGAGAGGAAAGGATCCTCGGGGAAGAGCAAGACACCCTTCGAGGCGCCTGCTCCCGCGGGTGCGTGGCCGAGAACGAAGGACGCGCCGGGGTGGGACCCTCGGACAACGATGATCTTGGCGCGGTCCCCGGCTGGCCTTTCCGAGGCGGCGCGAACGGCCGCCGGCGCGGGGACCGTCTGGGCCTGGGGAGAAGGCCGCTGTGCGGTCGCCGGGGTGGGCAGCGGCGCGACCACCGGAGTCGACTGTGCAGGGATCGGCAGGGGGCTGAGCGTCGCGGCTGGCGTGGGGCGCGGCCCTGCCGCCGCCGATGGCGTCACCCAGGCTGCAGGCGGCGCAGTCACGGCCAACTGCGGCGGGGGAGGCGAGGGGCGCGGCGCCGTCTGCCCGAGCATGCCCGGTGGTAGCGGCGTCCCGAATGGCCCGGCAGGCCGGGTCGATCCGGAAGCCCCGGGCGGAGGATTAGGAGCTGGCTGAGGGGGCCGTGTTGCGGGCGGCGCCACGGGCTTGGGTGCGACCGGAACGGCACTCTGCCACCCGGCCTGGGCGAGCGGTGACACCGGAGGTGGCGGGGCCGGCCGGGCGGGAGGGGGTACAGGAGGAGGCGCGGGCCGCAACCCTTGTGGGAGCTGCGGAGGAGGAGGGGGCGGCGCCACCTGCTGGACCGCCGGCGGGGTCGGCGTCACCGTCGCCGGAGCCGCGCTCGGGTGAGGCAAGGCCCCGAACGCTTGCCCGCACTCGACGCACGAAACGGCCAACGGCTCGTTCAAGCGCTGGCAGTGGGAGCAGACGATCCCAAGTTCCGTAAGGAGGGAGCCCATTGAGCCGTGAACTTTAGCGGTGACTCGGACAATCAGTCAACGAACTCGCGGGCCATTCGCTCCCTTCGCCGCTGGAGCTGCGAAGCCGGCACTCGCCAGGAGTCAGGCGACGCGGCACGTCGGTGGACAAGCCCGGCAGGCACCGATAACATCACTGGACCGTTTCCGGTACGCCGCAGCTTGAGGTGCCGGAGGGCGGAATGATTCGGCGCCGCTCCGGGGTCGGACAGGAGAGGACGAGGGAGTAGGGCGTGGAGGCGGCCGTTCTCCGGCCACTCCGGCCGCGCCGCGGACCTGGATGCTACGACTCAACGACATCCTCGATCGGGTCGCTCAATACCACCCCGACCCGGACCTCGACTTCATCAAGAAGGCGTATGTCTATAGCGCCAAGGTCCACCAGGGGCAGACCCGAAAGTCAGGAGAGCCCTACCTCGTCCACCCGCTGGAGGTCGCGGGCATCCTCGCTCAGCTCAAGCTGGACGAGGCCTCCATCGTCACCGGGCTGCTACACGACACCATCGAGGACACCCTCGCGACGCCCGAGGAGCTGACCGAGCTGTTTGGCGCCGAGGTCGCCCAGCTCGTCGATGGGGTCACCAAGCTCTCGCAGTTCTCGGCCAGCGCCAACGTCACCGCCGAGGAGAAGCAGGCCGAGAACTTCCGCAAGATGATCGTCGCCATGGCGCGGGACATCCGCGTCATCCTGGTCAAGCTTGCCGACCGCACCCACAACATGCGGACGCTCGAGCACATGGCGCCCGAGAAGCAGAAGCGCATCGCCCAGGAGACTTTGGACATCTACGCCCCGCTGGCCAACCGGCTGGGCATCAGCTGGATCAAGCAGGAGCTGGAGGATCTGTCCTTCAAGTACATCAAGCCCGCCGAGTACCAGGAGATCGCCGAGGCGATCGAGAAGAAGAAGAAGGCGAGCGAGAAGTACGCCGAGGAGATCGTCAGCATCCTCGAGAAGAAGATGGCCGAGAACGGCCTGGAGTGCGAGGTCTCGGGCCGCTTCAAGCACGCCTACTCGGTATGGCGCAAGATGCGCGAGCATGGGGTGGACTTCGAGCAGATCCACGACGTCATCGCCTTCCGGCTCATCATGAAGACGATGCCCGCCTGCTACGAGGCGTTGGGGCTGGTGCACACGCTGTGGAAACCGGTGCCGGGGCGTTTCAAGGACTACATCGCCATCCCCAAGCCGAACATGTACCAGTCGCTGCACACCACGGTCATCGGCCCCTACGGCGACCGGCTGGAGGTGCAGATCCGCACCGATGAGATGCACAAGATCGCCGAGGAGGGCATCGCGGCGCACTGGGCATACAAAGAGGGCAAGAGCGGCCAGTCCAAGGACGACGCCAAATTCGCTTGGCTACGCCAGCTCATGGAATGGCAGCAGGACCTCAAGGACCCCAAGGAATTCCTGGAGACGGTCAAGGTCGACCTCTTCACCGATGAGGTCTTCGTCTTCACTCCCAAGGGCGACGTCAAGAGCTTGCCCCGGGGGGCCACTCCTGTGGACTTCGCCTTCGCCATCCACTCCGACGTGGGCAACAAGTGCGTGGGGGCCAAGGTCAACGGGAAGATCGTCCCCCTGCGCTACAAGCTCAAGAATGGCGACACGGTCGAGGTGCTCACCAGCGGGAACGCCCATCCAAGCAAGGACTGGCTGACCTACGTCAAGACCAGCCGCGCCCAGGCCAAGATCCGCGCCTACATCAAGGCCCAGCAGCGTGAGAAGAGCCTGGAGCTGGGGCATGAGCTCACCGAGCGCGAATTCCGCCGCTGGGACCTGAACCTGAACAAGCTCACCAAGCAGGGCGAGTTCAAGAAGGTTGCCGTGGAGCTTGGCTACCGGCTCGACGAGGACCTGCTGGTCGCGGTCGGCTACGGCAAGGTGGCCCCGTCGCAGATCATCCAGAAGCTCGTCCCCGCTGACAAGCTGGCCGAGAAGCCCAAGGACCTGCCCAGGGAGAGCGCGCCGGTCAACCGCCTGACCGAGATCATCAAGAAGGTCACGGGCAAGGCCAAGACGGGCGTACAGATCAACGGCATCGACGACGTCCTGGTTCGCTTTGGCCGCTGCTGCAACCCGGTGCCCGGCGACAAGATCGTCGGCTTCATCACCCGTGGGCGCGGGGTCACCGTTCACACCGCCGACTGCGAGAAGGCGCTGGCCACCGACCCCGAGCGGCGCGTCGACGTCTCCTGGGACGTCAAGGCCGACTTCAAGCGACCGGTCACCATCCGCGTCCTCACCGCCGACCGGCCCGGTCTGCTCGCCGACATCTCGCAGACTTTCAGCAAGAAGGGCGTGAACATCTCCCAGGCCAATTGCCGCGCCACCGGCGACGACCGGGCGGTCAACACCTTCGAAGTGACGATCTCTGACCTCAAGCAGCTCAACGAGGTCATGCAGTCGATCGAGCGCATCACCGGGGTCTACGCCGTCGAGCGCGTCTGAGTCCTGGGTCGGCTCCGCCCCAAACTCAACATTTACCTCACCCACCGCACGCGCCCTCGCTCTGAGGACGCGCTGGCATGCGCTCTGCTACCGGAAGGGGAGTCGAGTCGCAGGATCGCCGATGAGGTTGTAGACGAAGACCAGATCCTTGGCGGGGCCGACCAGCAGCGAGAGCTGGGCATGGCTGCGTCGGGCCACCTCGCCCGCCGTGAGCACGGCGGGGTTGGACAGGTGCGCATAGATGATCTCGTCGAGAAGGGGGTCGTGTGCCTTGTCGACCAGGCCGCCGGGCGAAAACGCCGCAATGGCGCCGCCCTGGGGCGCCTGCGCCAGCGCCTGCGCCATCGGCGCGAAAGTGGGCATCGCGAACATGCCGTCCCAGCAGTCCACGGTGACCAGGAAGAAGGGCCGCGCGGCCGGGAGCGCAGGGACGTCCGATGCCTCCAAGAGCCGCGGAGCCCAGTTCAGCCCGCCTCCATGGCCATGGTAGCTGACCAGGTCAGGGCCTCGCGCAAGGGCCGCGAGAAGGTCTGCCTTGCCCTGCTGCGGGAGATAGACCTTCACTGGCTGGAACGACGAGGCCATGCTGTCGGCGAGCGCTTCACTCGAATCCTGAAAAAAGGGGTCGTTCAGGCCGGTGTTCGGGTCGGAGTCATCCGCGGCGAAGACGGCCAGCCCCGACGGTCCGGCACTCGACCGCTCGTACTCGAGGATCTTCGCGACCCAGGCTGCCAGCTCCTGTTCGGTGAGCACCGGGAGGCGGCCGATGGCGGCGAAGGGGGTGCGCTCGTCGGGTCCGGTGACGAGAAGCGCGTCCGCCGGCGAGGCGATGCGCAGGTCGCCGCTGACGACGAGCGGGGTGGGCACCAGGTCGGGAACTCCCGTGCCCAAGTAATCGTGTGGATCGAGCGAGGGCTTGCCTACCAGCAGCACGTCCCGGGGGGGCGGGGACAGTTGGGCCAGAAAGGCGCGGATGGCCTGCGGGCCGTGATGGCCGTGGCCGAACTTGTCGTAGAGCGCCTCCACCGGGACGCTGGCCACCTTGCGCCCGTCCGCCTGCCGCTTGGCGAGCAGCGGCTGCAGGGCGGAGGAGAGCCCCTCTCCAACGATCGCCACATAGTCGGCCTGCCTCGCCGGAACCTCGCCTGCGCGGCTTGGTCGGACGGCC
>JACRCT010000410.1 GCA_016218885.1 Deltaproteobacteria bacterium
CAGGAGCTTCTTCCTCCAGAGCCCCCGCTTGCGAAGATCGAAGAGGACCAGCCAGCCCTCCTTCAAGCCCGCGCGCTCGAGGTAGCCGCCAGTCTGCTCCAGGGCATCCTTCTCGGTCTCGCGCCCACGCCGCAGCTTCACTTCGATGGCGAAGCGCTCGTCCTTGAAGAAGACCATCAGGTCCAGCGCCCCGCGCCCAAGCCGTACTCGCGCTCGATACGCCCGCCCCCGTTCACCACCCGCAGCAGGAAGGCCATCAAGAGCAGGTGCGGGCCCGCCTCGCGGTAAGCAAAACCCTCGGCTGCCAAGTGCCCGTCCTTGCGCCAGAACTCCTGGAAGGCGGCCATCAGCTTCGCCATGTCCAGCCGCCCGTCCGAACGCACGAACCAGGCAGGCTCCTGACGAATCTGGTGCTGCTAGTCGAAGGTGAGCGCGCGCGGGACGACCTCGCGATAGATGGGATTGGCGATCTCGTACTGGCCTTCTCTCAAGGTGACCAGGCCGAGCCCGAGCACGTGGGAGAAGTCGTCGTTCAGCACGTCAGCCCCCGTGAACTCGCCCATCAGCATCGGCTCGACCACGCGCCGGACCCGCTCCTCTCGCAGCCGCGCCACGAGCGAGTCGATGTGCGTGCTCCGCTCGAGGATGATCGTCTCCTTGGCGGCCTCCACGTGCCCGGCAGTGACCGCGATGGAGCGATCCTCGACGGCGCGGTTCACGACCTGGTCGGCCATCGCGTTGACCAGCCAGGGGTGGCCTCGCGAGAGGTCGTAGATGCGCTCGACCGCCGCCGGCTCGAAGCGCTGACCCGTCTTGGCGGTGTGCTGGCCGAGCAGCTCTGCCACCTCGTCGCGCGTGAACGGCGCCAGCGTGAGCGCCTCGGCCGTGACATTGAACGGCGAGCTGGTGCCCAGCCAGCGCAGCGCCTGGCGCTCCTTGTGCTCGAGGACGTAGTCGCGGACCTGCCGCTGGCCGACCAAGACGATGGAATGCGGAAACGGCTTCTTCGACTGCGCGATATAGCCCTCCCTGAGCTGGGTCAGGATCCGCCCGCTGCCTACGGCAGCGACCTGGCGAGGCGCAAGCCGAGGCTGCCGTCGCGGCCGCGGGGGTCGCCGTAGCCGCGCTCCGCCGCGCGCGCGTTCTGCGCGCCGCTGCCCCACGACCCGCCGCGAATCACCCGGTTCGGGCCCGTTGCAGACCCTGCCGGGTCGGTCACCGCCCCCCGCGGATAGCTCCCGCTCCCGTCCCAGCACCACTCATTCACGTTCCCGCTCATGTCGAACAAGCCCCACCCGTTCGCTGCCTTCTGCCCCACCCGATGCGTCGTGCTTCCAGCATTGCCGCAATACCACCCAATCGCGTTCAGGTTCGCATCCATGCCGCAGAGCGTATTCGTGATGCCTCCGTTGTAGAACGCCGTCGTCGTCCCCGCTCGATACGCGTACTCCCACTCCGCCTCCGTCGGCAGCCGATACCCCACGCACCCGTACGGATCGCCTCCCGCCGCCTTCACCGTCACCCCGGTGCACTCCATGCCATTGCCTGGGGTGCGCGTGCAACCGAACAGCGTGTAGCACTGCACCAGGCCCTGCCACCGGGACACCGCGTTCGCATATGCCAGCGCCTCCCACCAGGTCACCCTCTCCACTGGGCAGTCGCTTCCACACGACGAGAAGGAAGACGGGTTGTTCCCCATCAGCGCCTGCCACTGCCCCTGCGTTACCTCCTTCGCCTGCAGGTAGAACCCCCGCGTCAGCGTCACTTGGTGCTCGGTCTCATCGGTGTAGCGGCCCGGTTCGCTGGTTGGCGACCCCATCGTGAACGTCCCGGGCGCGATTGACACGAGCTCCTGCGACATCACCACAGTGCAGCTGAACCCATCACCGGTGTAGCCCGGGTTGCAGGCACAGGTCCGCCGCCCCAGCGTGTTAGTGCAGGTCGCATTCGCGTGGCACCCGCCGTTGTTGGTCAGGCACTCGTTGATGTCCGAGCACCTCGTGCCGTTGCTTTGCCACCCGGCTGAGCACTGCATCCCGCACTCGGTGCCGTTGCAGGTCGCCATCCCATGCGGATCCGTCGGGCAAGGCGTACACGACGAGGTCCCGCAGGTAGCCACGCTGCTGTTGTCGACGCATGCGCCATTGCACAGGTGCTTGCCCGCGTCGCACCCGGTCTTGCACCTGCCCGTCGCCGAATCGCAGCCCAGCGCGCACGACACGTCATTCGCCGAGTAGGAGCAGACTCCACCGGCCCCGCACGTCCCGATCGACGAATAGCTCGTCATCAACTGCGCGCTCTTGCAGATCGACGGCGGGGGGCTGGCGCAGGCCTTCAGCGTCCCCGCGCACACCCCGGAGCTCAAGCACATGTCCTGCTCGGTGCAGGCGTTGCCGTCGTTGCAGGAGGCGCCAACTGTGGGGTCGTACTGGCACGTGCCGTTCACGCAGGCGCCGCCCGCGAAGCATGTGGGCGGGCTGTTGCAGGTCATCCCATCGCAAGGCGAGGTACAGGTCACCCCGTCGCCCGTGTAGCCCTGGTTGCACGCACAGGTCCGCGACCCCGGCGTGTTGGTGCAGGTCGCATGCGCGTGGCACCCGCCGTTGTTGGTCACGCACTCGTTGACGTCCGAACACCCCACCCCATTGCTCTGCCATCCAGTCGCGCACTGCATCCCGCACTGCGTGCCGTTACAGGTCGCCGTGCCGTGCGCATCGGTCGGGCAGGGCGTGCAGGAGGTCCCGCAGGTGGCCAGGCTGCTGCTGTCGACGCACACGCCGTTGCACGGGTGCTTGCCTGCGTCGCATCCGGTCTTGCAGCTTCCCGTCGCCGCGTCGCACCCCAGCGCGCAGGCCACCTCGCTCGCCGCATAGGAGCAGGCTCCGCCGGCCCCACAGGTCCCGGTGGCGGAGTAGAGGGTCATGGTCTGCCCGTCCTTGCAGATTGAGGCCGGCGGGCTGGCGCAGATCTTCTGCGTCCCCAAGCACGCCCCCGCGTTGGAGCACGCATCCTGCTCGGTGCAGGCGTTCGCGTCGTCGCAGGGGGCTCCGGTATTGGGCTCATAGCGGCAGGAGCCGTTCACGCAGGTCCCGCCCGCCTTGAAGCATGGCGGCGGGCTGTTGCAGGTCATCCCCTGGCACGGCGGAGGCGTGCACATGTCGTTGACGCATCCGCCCGAGCAGCTGTGCTGCAGCTCCGTGTACTGGCAGGCCCCGTTGGCGCAGGTCCCCGGCGACGAATAGGTGACGAACGCGTTGCTGCCCGTGCAGTGCCCGGCGGGCGGCGTCAGGCAGCTCTTCGGCGTGCCCTGGCAGCTTCCCGCGCGGCAGACGTCCTGCTCGGTGCAGGCATTGGCGTCATCGCAGCCGGTCCCGTCATCCTTGGGCGGGTAGAAACAGGCGCCCTCAGAGCACGACCCGGCCTCCTTGAAGCACGGCCCGGGCGGCGTGTTGCAACTCACCCCGGCACAGGGATCCAACGTGACCGCGACCCCGCTCAGGGCGATGGCGAGCTGGCCGGTGTTGTTGGCGTCGCTGAAGACGATGAGGCGGGCTTCGTGGGCCCCTTCCTTCTTAGGCCGGTAGATGACCGTCGCTGCGACGCTCTGGTTGTCCAGCAGCTCTGGTGTCTCGAGCGACAGAGTCTCGAACTGGTCCGCGGCCTCCCCATCGAGGGACAGCTGGTCGATCTGCAGCGGCCCAGCGCCGGTGTTGGAGATGACCACCGTGCGCACCACCTTGGCTCCCGGGACGGTTCTCCCGAAGTCGAGCGACTGCGGGTCCGCCTCGATCTTCGACTGGGCGGTGCGAACATGCCCGCCCTGCTCGCAGGCGACGAGCCCCAACGCCAAGAGCAAGCCCACAGACAGCTTCATCAGGGTCCTCGTCTTCATTCCCTCTCCTCGCGAGCTGACCTGCACTCTCGGAAGGACACAGGGGCGCGCCAGCATGTCGCAAAAAGGCCAGAAATCCTCGCAAGCGGGCGCAATGCGTAGGGATTCCTTGAGCCGTCGCGGGGCGCGAACTCCCTGAGCAGGATCTCGACCACCAGGCGCGTTGAGGTCCACGAGGAAGCAGGTACCTGCGCACACCCTTGCGCCCCTTCGCCCGCTTCAGGTACACGGGCGGCTCCCCGACGCCTCCGAGCGCACCATGAACAACCCCTTCCCCGCCAAGACCCTCGAGGACCTGCAGTGGAGCGAGATCCTCTCCGCGCTCGCCCAGCGGGCCAAGACCGACCTGGGCAAGCAGCGCTGCCGTACCCGCCCTTTCCTCGCGAGCGCCGCCGAGGTCCGCGAAGAGCTCGCCCGCGTCGAGGAGCTGCGCGCCCTGGCGGTGGAGGAGCGCCTCGCCCTGCCTCTATGGGGAGTGCGCGATGTCCAGCCCCTGCTCGATCGCGCATCGAAAGGCGGCACCCTCGAGCCCGCGGAGC
>JACRCT010000397.1 GCA_016218885.1 Deltaproteobacteria bacterium
AATCCGATGAGCCCGGTGACCGCCACCGCGGCGGCGACGCAGAGCGAGGTGGCCAGGAAGAGCATCCGCCGCACCTTGTCGACTTCGACGCCGAGCGAGGCAGCGCCCTCGTCCCCGAGCGAGAGCAGATTGAGGTCCCGGGCGAAGAAGAGGACCAGCCCGACCCCCACCGCTTCGAAGAGGGTGACGCCCGCCACCGTGCTCCACTCGGGGTAGTCGAGCGCCCCCGCGAGCCAGTAGAGAAGATCGCCCAGAAGCTCGGGAGGCGAGAGGGCCTTGAGGAAGGTGATCGCCGCCGAGGCCAGGGCGTTGAACACCACGCCCGCCAGCAGCGCCCCGTAGGTCGAGAGGCGGTCCCCGAACCGTCCGGCGGCGTAGACCACCAGGGTCGCGAGCAGGGCTCCCGCGAGGGCGGCGATCGTCGTCGGCGAGCGTGCCAGCAGGCCCGCGGCCAGTGCCCCAAAGGGCGGGGGCAGACCTTGCACCGAGGCGCTCAGGCCGCTGGCGAGCGCAGCACCTCCCAGGGCGAGCGAGAGCGTTCCACCGAGCGCGGCGCCGCCGGAGACGCCGAGGACGAAGGGGTCGGCGAGCGGGTTGCGCAGCAGCGCCTGCAGCGCGCAGCCCGAGACCGCCAGCGCCGCGCCCACGACCGCCGCCAAGAGGATCCGCGGAAGCCGCAGATCGACCAGCACCAGCCGCTCACGGCTGGAGGCCTGGCTCCAGGCAGATGCCAGATCGACCGAGGACTCCCCGAACACCAGTGCCAGGATTGCGGCGGCGACGGCCGCCGCGCCCAGCCCCCCAATCACCAGCGCGGTGCGCTCAGGGGTCAGGCGCGCGCCGGCAATCATGGCTTCCCCGACGGCGTAAACGTAGACGTTGACGTTGACGTTGACGTTGACGGCGACGGCGACGTTGACGGCGACGGCGACGTTGACGGCGACGGCGACGGCGACTGCGACGTGGCAGCGAGGGACGGATGCAGCAAGTTCAGCAACTCCTCCACGGCCTCGCCCAGACGCGGTCCGGGACGAAAGAGGCTGGGTGAGGCGACCGCGAGGCGGGCCTCGGCGAGCCCCGGCAGCTTGAGCAGCCGCTCACGCGAGCCCTCACGCACGTCGGCCGCGTCCACGATGACCTCAGGGGCGGCACGCACCGCGAGCTCGGCGCTGAAGACCGGGTAGGCGCTTCGTGCCGCCTCGGCGGCGTTGGTCGCGCCGGCGATCTGCAGCATGGCGTCGCCGAAGCTGCCCGGACCGGCCACCACCAACGGCTCCCAGTCGTAGACGACCAGCGCCCGCGCCTTGGTCAGTGGCCGGGAGCGCTGGCGCACCGCCTTTACGCGGTCCAGGGTCGCTTGGGCAAGTGCCTTGCCTTGGTCGGCCAACCCGAGGGCCGCGCCGACCTCGCGCAGGGCGGAGTAGATCTCCTCCTCGTTGCCCAGCCCGAGCGCGAGCACCGGGGTACCCAGCGCTGCCATGCGCTCGACCGCCGCCCGGTTGCCAGGCGAGGGCTCGGCGAGGACCAGGTCGGGCCTCAGCGAGATGACCGCCTCGACCGAGGGGTCGGTGTAGCCGCCGACGCGCGGCAGCCCCTTCACCGCCGCCGCGTCGTCGAAGCGCGAGACACCTACCAGCCGATCTCCGGCGCCGAGCGCGAGGACGGTCTCGGTCAACGAGGGAGCGATGGTGATGACTCGCCTGGGCGAGCCGACGGGATGGGGTCCCAGGCGCAGAGGCGCGCGCGGCGCCGCCGCCGCTCCGAGCCCCACGAGCAGGCCGAGTGCGGCAAGCCAGAGGCGCAGCGCCGCCGAGCCGAAGCAGCGGCGGCGCGATGTCGGAGCCCGAGCGGTCACCGGGTGGCGAAGACGTCGCTCGTGTACTGCGAGCAGACCTGGCTCGAGTCACCCATCGGGCAGCTGAGCGGACAGAGGCTCACTCCGCTCTCGAAGCCGGGCACCATATTGCCGTCAAGGTCGGTCACCATCAGGCGCCCGGCGTTGTTGTCGGCGATGAGCAGCTTCTGGCCGTGCAGCGCGAGCCGCCCCGGAACCACCACCTTGCACGCCGCGGGGCCAGTCTCGGCCCTATCGGCGCAGGTGGCGAAGGTCACCGTCTTCACCAGCGCCACCGGGTCGGCGGTGGGATCGAGCACCACCACCGCTTGACGGTCTTGGGGGAGCCAGTCGGGGCCGTAGGTTCCGCCGCAGGAGACGTAGACGCGGTCGGCGCTGGCGAGGACGAAGCCCGGGTTGCGACACTCGTCGGGCAGCTGGATGGCTTGCGAGGTCATGGGATCGGCGGCGGTGTCCACCACCGCGAGGTAGCCGGGGCCAGCGGTGCCGACGCAGCCGGGGTTGAGGTTGCCGATGGCCACGAAGAGCCTGGTGCCCACCGCCGCCAGGCCCGCGGGGCGGGGGGAGTTGGCGGCGGCGCCGGAGTCCTTGAGGTAGTCGTTGGCGTTGAAGACGAGCTCGCGGGTCGCCTTCCCCGGGACGGTCGAGACGTCCAGCTCCAGCAGCCGGTTTCCAGCCGCGTCGCCGCTGGCATCGCAGGTGCCCAGCAGAGTCACGTAGAGCTTGTCGCCGGCAAAGGCCGCGAAGGAGGGGTTGGTGTTCTCAGGCGCGAGTGGCTCCGCGGCCGAGGTGGGGATCTCGTCGATGGAGCGCGCATCGGAGATGTCGAGGGGCGCCGCCTTGGTGAGGTCGATGACCTGCACCACGTTGTCGAGGGAGCTGACCACGTAGGCGCGGTCGCCGCGCACCAGGAGCTGATTGGCGGCCTTGTCGAGGCCATCGCCTCCCGCCTCCTTGGTGACGGGGCTCGCCTGGGGGTCAAGCCGGTAGAGCACGTTGTCCATCGCGTCGGCGACCAGGATGCGCCCGCCGCCGAACCCGATGGACTGAGGGCCGGCGCCGACCAGCACGCGGCTGGCCTGCGGGTTCAAGTCGTCGTCGAGCGCCACCACCTCCCCGGTGTTGAAGCAGGCGGCGAAGACCGTGGCGGCGCAGGTGCCGTTGACCATGCTCTGGCCTTGAGCGCAGGCGCAGTCTCCGGCGATGCAGGACTGGCCATTGGCGCAGGCCCTGTCGCAGGAGCCGCAGTGTAGCGAGTCGCTATCGAGATTGGCGCAGACCGTCGCCGAGCAGGAGGTGAAGGGAGTGAAGCATCCGCACGTGCCGTTGATACAGACCTGGTCCTGGCAGGAGTTGCCGCAGGCGCCGCAGTTCTCGGTGTCGTTGTCGAGCGAGACGCAGATCCCGTTGCAGGGTGTGGTGCCGGCGGGGCACGCGCAGACCCCCAAGACGCAGGACTGGCCCGTGGCGCAGGAGGTGCCGCAGTCGCCGCAGTGCTGGGGATCGGCGTCGAGGTTGGCGCAGATCGTCGCGGTGCAGGCAGTGAAGGGGGCGTCACAGGTGACGGTGCTCTGCGTGCACCCGGCAGAGAGCGCGCCCAGGGCGAGGGCGATCAGGAGGAGGCGACAGGCGGTCATGGCGTGCTCCGTTGGAGGGAATCGAAACGAACTGAAACGAAAAAGGCGCGGCCGGGGAGCCGGTAAGCGTAATAGTCCATGTCCCAGGAGTTGAGGAGGTTGCGCACCTCGGCGTGCAGGGCCAGCCCGATGGCTTGGTCGAGGACTACCGAAGCGCCCAGGTCGAAGCGGGCACGCCCCTGGAGCGAGTCGGTGTTGGTGCGATTGAGGAAGTGCCCGCTCTGCACGTCGGCCTCCAAGTGGGCCTCCAGGCGCCGCCACTCGATCGCAGTGCGGGCGTGCAGCCGATGGCGCGGTCGTCCGGGGAGCTCCTTGCCGAGGTAGAGAGGCTTGTCCATGCGGTTGGCCGAGAAGCTGAGGGTGTAGCAGGCCGCCAGCGAGAGCAGGCCATAGCGCGCGCTGCCCTCCAGCTCGCCGCCCCAGACCTCGGCCCGGCCGAAGTTGAAGGGCTTGGCCCGCTTCGTCGCATAAACCTCGTACAAGATCAGATCATCGTAGAGGCTCCAGAAGGCATCCGCCGAGAAGGAGAGCCTGCGCCATCGCAGCGTTGCGCCCAGGTCCACGTACGTGCCGGTCTCCGACTTGAGGTCCGGGTTGGGTTCGAGCATGCCCTGCTCGAGGTAGAGCTCGCCGAAAGAGGGGGCGCGGTAGCTGCGACCGGCGTTGGCCTTGATGGAGACGAGCTCCCCCACGGGCACGCTGGCTCCCAGCTTGGGAGACAAGCGGCTCTCCTGGGCGATGCGCTCGAAGCGCACGGCGGGCAGCAAGGTGAGGAAGGACCAGGTCATCTCGTCGCTGGCGAAGGCGCCGAACCGCCACCGCTCGTGGCCGCCATGCTGGTCGCTGGCGAGTGCTTCACGGCCGCCTGCCAGCCCCAGCTCGATGGAGTGCCGCCCCCATAGCCGAGAGGCCGAGGCCTCGGCCGACCACTGGGTCTCGTCCTGGTCTGGCCCGTGGTCGCTCCAGGTCCCCCTCTGCAGCCGGCCAAACCGGGCGCTGACACGGCTCTCGAGGCGCAGCCCTCCCGTCGAGAAGGAGAGGCGCCCCGCGCCGAGCGCTCGCCAGTCCCCTTGGCGGGCCTCGGGGCTGAAGTCCTTGGCCAGGTAGCTGCCAGGAAGCCCGCGCTCTCCTCCGTCCACCTCCACCAGCGCGCTTCCTTCCACGGGCCCGGCGAGCGAGAGCCGGGCCAGCGCTCCGAAGCGGCGGCTCTGGTTGTTCTCCTGCTCGCGCCAGACCATCTCGTCGGGAGCCACCTTGGGGCGAAGGGCGTACGAATAGGGGAAGTCGCCCTGGGAGGTGCTCGCGAAGAGGCCCACCAGCGCCGAGACCCGCTCGCTCGCAGAGAAGGCCAGCCTGGTGGACCCTTGAGCTGTCTGGAACGAGCCGTAGGAGACCTCTCCGGAAAGGGCGCGCTCGCCCGAGGAGACTCGTCTGGTTTCCAGCGAGACGACCCCGCCGACCGCCCCGGTGCCGTATCGTGCGCCGAGCGCGCCCCGCACGACCGAGATCCGATCGATGAGCGGGAGGGGGATGGTGGAGAGGTCGGCGCCGCCGCCGGAGGCGGGGTTCAAGGGCACGCCGTCGAGGAGCACCACCACCTGGTCTGAGGTCGACCCGCGCAGCGAGAGGGTCGCCGGCTGATTCAAGCCGTAGTTTCGGACCACCGTGCCAGGGGAGGCCAGCACGAGGTCGCTGGTGCGTGAGCCCTCTCCAGGGCGGCGCTCAATCGTGGTGGAGAAGGCGGTGGGGTCCTTGGCCTCGGCAGGCAGGTCCGGTTCGGCGTTCCCCTCGGAGGTCACCTCGCCCAGCTCGCGGTCTTCGGCCCACGCCGGCCACGAGGAACCCAGGCAGGCGAGCGGGACGAGGAAGAGCCATCCACCCCGGAAGGGATGTCGGCTGGCGGAGGCTCGCAGGCCCACGGCCATGGATTCCCGGGAGCCCCATATCCGGAGGGCCTGGGCATACAGGTCCACGAAGGACCGGCCGCCGGGCAGGTTTCCTGGCTCCCGGGCCCCGCGCGAGGCGACGATCGCCTCCGCAGGAGCCGCCCCCCAAGGCCTTCCCCGCGCGGCATGCGCGAGTGGCCCCATCGCTTCCGGGGAGCAGCTATGTGGTACCCGGCTACAGTGGCGGGACCGCGCCGGACTTCGACCGGCTTCCCTATTACCCCACAACGGGCACCCGACGGCGCCAGCGGATGTACGGGAGACTCGCTCGGGTGTCAAGCCACCCAGTGGGGAGCGGCGGACGCCTGCCCGCGTTGTCGAGGTCGTCGCTGACGGAGCGGATTTGCGCGTTCGCCTCGGACAGCTACTTCTTCATCTCGCCGAGGTTGCTCCAGACGAAGTCGAAGTTTTCGTTCAAGAAATCCGCGGGCGAGATCGACCCGAGCGTGCCCTTGGCCCAGTCGCGGCCCGTAGAGACCTCG
>JACRCT010000398.1 GCA_016218885.1 Deltaproteobacteria bacterium
CACCGCCACCTTGCCGCCGATCATCACGTCGCTGGCGCGGTTGAGCCCGTCGAGCAGGGAGTGCCGGCAGCCGTAGATGTTGTCGAACTTGGACTTGGTGACGCTGTCGTTGACGTTGATGGCCGGGAAGAGCAGCTCGCCCTTCTTGTGCATCTCGTACAAGCGGTGCACGCCCGTGGTGGTCTCCTCGGAGACTCCCTTGATCTCCTTGGCCACCGCGGTCCAGCGGCCCGGGTGCTTCTTCTGCTCGTCGCGCAGCAGGCCGAGGATCACGCCCCACTCCTCGGGGTCGCTCTGGGGCTTGAACTCGGGGACCTTGCCGGCCTTCTCGTACTCCACGCCCTTGTGGATGAGCAGGGTGGCGTCGCCCCCGTCGTCGACGAGCAGGTGCGGGCCCTTGCCGTCAGGCCACGCCAGCGCCTGCTCGGTGCACCACCAGTACTCGTCGAGCGTCTCGCCCTTCCAGGCGAAGACCGGGGTGCCCTTGGGGTTGTCAGGCGTGCCGTCCTTGCCCACCACCACCGCGGCGGCGGCCTGATCCTGGGTCGAGAAGATGTTGCAGGAGACCCAGCGCACGTCGGCGCCCAGCTCGGTGAGCGTCTCGATGAGCACCGCGGTCTGGATGGTCATGTGCAGGCTGCCCATGACCCGCGCGCCCTTGAGGGGCTTCTGGGCCGCGTACTTCTTGCGCACGGCCATCAGGCCCGGCATCTCCTGCTCGGCCAGGCGGATCTCGGAGCGGCCCAGGGTGGCGAGCGAGAGGTCCTTCACCTTGAACGCAGGGCGGGTGGTGCTCTCCTTGATGGGGAGGGCTTCAGCGGGCTTGGTCGGCGTCATCGGTCACGTCCTTTCGTGGAAAGACAGCTTTCTACCTTCGTGGGGATCTCGGCGCTCGAGCCCGGACGGGAGCCAGGCCCCTTGATGGCGGAGGCGGCGAACAGGGGAGGACCCTTCACGTTCGGCTCGGGAGGGATGGACCGGACGCGCGGCGCCTGCAGCCCTGCGTCGGCGAGCCAGCGCTCGAGCTGCGAGGGCGCGAAGCCAAGCCAGGCATGGCCCATCTGGGCGCGGTACTCGGCCCGGTCGTGGGGCTGCATGTCGAGCACCAGGGCGCGGCCGCCAGGCTTGAGCACGCGGGTGAGCTCGGCCAGGGCCCGCGGCGGCTCGGCCAGGTGGTGCAGGACCAGCACCAGGAGCGCTGCGTCGAGCGAGCCGTCGCCGAGCGGCAGGGACTCCATCGACCCCCGGCGCAGCTCGACGTTGGGCAGGGGGGCGGTGCGCCGGCGGGCGGCCGAGAGCATCGCCGGCGAATCGTCGACGCCGATGACCCGCGCGACGAAATGCGAGAGCGCCTCCAGGAGCCTGCCTGTGCCGCAGCCGAGATCGCCCACCGACCAGCGCTCGTCCAGCAGCCCGGCAAGGATGGGAGCGTCCAGGCGATCGCCGAAGAGCTCCTCTCGCAGCTTGTCCCACTGGCCGGCGCTGGACGGGAAGAAGGCCTGGGAGCGCGTCTGGCGCGCGGCGAGGACGCGCTGGAGGCGCTGGTCGTCGCTGGCCGAGTGGCCCTTCTCGCCCAGCTGCTCGCGCAGAAGCGTCCAGAGCTTTCGCGCCGGCGCAGGGCGGTCGGAGGCGACGGTGTAGAGGTTGCTCGTCCCCTCTCGGCGCGCGTCGACCCAGCCGCCGTCGGAGAGCACCTTGAGGTGCCGGCTGACAGTCGATTGGGGCAGCTGGAGCACGTCGCACAGCTCGGCGACCGAAAGCTCGTGCCGCTCGAGCAGCCGCAGCGCGCGGACGCGGGTGGGGTCCGAGAGCGAGCTCATCCAGTTGAAGATCGCGGGTGCCGACGCCATCCATGACTCCATCCGTCAAGCCGGATGCAAGGATAATAAGCTCAAGCGGGGCAAGTCAATCGGGGGCGCTCGCGCAACGCTCCCTTGGGGACCTCGGCAAGAGAGCCGGGGGCGAGCTTGCCGCCGACAGGCCGGCTCGGTCCTGAGGCTTCACGGCTGCCGACAGAGAGGCCCAGCGGGCAGGCAGACGAGCGCCCGCCGCGTTCGTTGCCTGGACGCGGCCCGTCCGTGGGCTCTACTGTGAGCGCCCCTCCTCGGTGGCGCCATGGACAAGACTGAGCGGCTTCTCGACCTGATAGCCCTTCTGCTCGACGCGAACGAGCCGTTGAGCTTCGCCGATCTGCGCGAGGCCTTCCCCGACGAGTATGGCAAGGGCTCGCTGGAGTCCGCGACGCGCAAGTGGGAGCGCGACAAGGCCGACCTCGGGGACCTGGGCATCGACGTCGCCTATCAGCCTCCGGAGGGCGACGGCACCCGGGGCGGGTACTTCCTCTCGAACGACGACTACTACCTGCCCCAGATCCGCTTCGCCCCGGAAGAGATGGCGGTCCTGTATGCCGCGGGCTCCGCGGCGCTCTCCTCGGGGGCCTTTCCCGGCCGCGCGGATCTGGCCCATGCCCTGCGCAAGATCGCCTTCGTCAGCAGCGAGGAGCCGGAGTCGCTCTCGGGACGCCTGTTCGTGGACCATGGCCGCTCTCCCAAGGAGCTGGCGGAGAAGCTCGAGGCGCTCTGGCCTGCGCTGGTGGTCCGCAAGCGCGTCACCCTGCGCTACCGAGGCGTGGGCCGCGAAGAGGAGACGAGCCGCGAGGTCGACCCCTGGGGGATCTGCCTGCGTCGTGGCGTCTGGGTCCTGGTCGGCTACTGCCACCTGCGCAAGGCCCGTCGCACCTTCCACGTCGATCGCATCGTCGAGGTGACGGTCAACCCGGCCAAGCCGCGCGTCGCCGACTATGAGGTGCCGGCGGAGTTCGACGTCGCGGAGATCGCCCGCGAGCAGGTCTGGGAGCATCGCTTCCACCCGCCGCTCGAGGTGGAGCTGCAGCTCTGCGAGGAGCTGGCGCCGATGGCGGGCCGGCTCTTTCCAGGCGCGCGGGTCGTGCCCGGCCCGTCGGACGGGGTCCGGTTGCACGTGGCTGCGACCTATCTCGACGGGCTTCTGCGGCGGGTGCTGCCGCTGGGCGAGGGCGCGCGCGTGCTGGGGCCGGAGCAGGCGGTGGCGCGTCGCCGGCAGATGCTCGAGTCCATCGCCAGCTGCCATGCGGGCGGGAGGGCGTCGTGAGCGATCTCAAGGAGAGGCTGCGTCGCCTGCTGCTGCTGGTTCCCTTCGCCGCCCGGAAGCCTGGGGTGACCATCGACGAGCTGGCGCGGCGGCTGGACGTGGATCGCGCCGAGTTGCTCGAGGACCTGGACCTGCTGACGCTGGTCGGCCGCCCGCCATTCTCGCCCGACGACTTCATCGACGTCTATGTAGAGGGCGAGCGGGTTCATGTCGCCCTCGACCAGCGCTTCGATCGACCTCCGCGGCTCACCGCCGCCGAAGCCGCGGCGCTCTGGATGAGCGCTCAGGTCATGAGCCCGGCAGCGAAGAGCGCCCTGGGGACGGCGCAGAAGAAGATCTTCTCGGCGATGCCCAAGGCCGAGCGCCGCTCTTTTGGCGGGCTCTCGGCGCGGGTGGGCGCCGACGCCGCGCCCATGGACGAGCTGCTGGAGCCGCTCGCCCGCGCGTCCCGCGAGATGCGCGAGGTGGAGTTCGACTACCTCACCGGCGGGCGCGGCAAGCGCGAGCGGCGCACCGTGCGGCCGTACGCGGTCTACCTCCATCGAGGGCAGTGGTACCTCGCCGGGTTCTGCCTCAAGCGCCAGGAGGAGCGGCTCTTCCGGGTGGACCGCGTCAGTCGGCTGGAGCTCACCGAGCGCCGCTTTGCCGACCGCAGGGACGTCGCCGCGGGTGCTGCCGGAAGCGGCTTCGAGAGCGGCGGCGCGAAGGCGGTCCTGCGCTTCACCAAGGGCGCGGCGCCCTTCGTTCGCGAGCGCTTTCCGGAGGCGAGGAAGATCGAGGGTGGCAGCCTGGAGGTCGAGATCTCGGGTGCCTCACCGGAATGGCTGGTGCCCTACGTGTTGGGCTTTGGCGGCGAGGCCGAGGTGCTCGAGCCGCAGGAGCTGCGCGACGCGGTGGCGCAGGCGGCGCGGGCGGGGCTGGCGCAGTAGAGACCCGTGGGGGTCAGACCTTCAGGCCGTGCTCCTGGCGCAGCTCGGCCAGACGGATGGAGGTATTGGCGACGAGCCGGCAGAAGTCGACGTGCTCCATCCCCAGCCGCTTGCGGATGCCGGGATCGATATCGAGGTTCATGCCCTCGGCTCCCAGCCCCGTTCCCACCGTCTTGGCGACCAGGTTGGCCAGCACCGCGGCATCCACCACCGGCGAGGGCCCCGATGGTGACGGCGAGTGATGCCAGGCGATGGCGTCGGTGATCTCCTCGGGGAACTTCCAGTGGCGCGCCAGCGCCGCACCGACCTCGGCGTGATCGCAGCCGAGCACCTGGCGCTCGGCCTCGACGAAGCTCACCTTCTCCTGGCGGGCGAAGGTGACGAGCTGCCGCGAATCGGCCTTCATGAAGCGCGACATGACCAGCTTGCCCACGTCGTGGAGCAGGGCCGCCACCGGCGAGGAGCGGGGGATGCCCGCCTTGGGGCGCACCTTGAGGATCTCGGTCGCGGCGTGGCAGGCCACCGCCCCGTGCAGCCAGAGGTCGTTCTCGCGCAGGTCGTAGAGAGGCGCGTCGACGGCCATCCTCTTGAGGTGTCGGTCCAGCACCACGCTCAGCAGGTTGGCGGTGCCCAGTCGAACGACCGCAGCGTGCACCGACTCGATGGGCTGGCGGCCGGCGAAGAGCGCGGAGTTCGAGGTCCTGATCACCGTCGCCGCGACGCCCTGATCGTGCTCCACGAGCTTGGCGATCTCCGCCGCTGAGATGTTGGGGTCGCGCAGGGCCGCGGTCAGGCGCTGGGCTGTCACGGGCATCGGCTCGAGCTTGTCGATGCCTTCCAGCAGCTTCTCGGGGATGGCCATGGCTCCTCCCAGACGAACGCCCAACCCCCCGGGGGTCGGCACAAGCCTGGCGCCTGATAAGCGCGATGAGGGTTCAGTCTGGTGGCCTCGGGGTGACGGGTCTTACCTGCTGGCACGCTGTGTCGAAGCGGCCGACGCGACGTTGACGTTGACGTTGACGGCGACGGCGACGTGAACGGCCTGGAGCCGATACGCGCCCCACCTCGACGATCGTCAACTCAGTCGAAGTCGCGCCGCTCGCGCTTCCTGTCTCCCTGGCGGCGCTTGGCATCGAGGCGCCGGCGCTTGGACGAGGCGCTGGGCCGGGTCTTCTTGCGCTTCTTGGGCACGAACGCGGCGGCGACCAGCTTCGCGCGCAGCCGCTCGATCGCCGCGCCGCGGTTCTGAAGCTGCGAGCGCCGTTCGGTCGCGGCGGCGACGAAGCCCGTAGGCCGGTGGCGCAGCCGCACGCCGGACTCGGTCTTGTTGCGGTGTTGCCCACCGGGGCCTCCGGCGGTGAAGAACTCGAGGTCGCACTCGGCGGCGAGGTCCTCGTCGGAGAGCCTGGCCGAGGCCGCGGCGAGCGCATGGGGGTCGGGCTTCGGGGGCGCGGGTGGGGGAGGGAAAGGCGGGACAGCGGCTTTTCGATCAGAGGGCAGGGTCACGAGGTGCCTCGCAAGAGCAGGGCGGCGGCGGTGGCTTCCGCCAGGGAAGCCAGACCTGTCGCCGCGAGGATGAGCACGGAGATGGGATGCCGGAACTGGGGTCGGCCCCGAAGCAAGAAGTACGAGTGGGCGATCACCGCGAAGAGGCCGCCCGCCGCGCAGGCCAGGGCCAGCTCCCACTCCTTCCAGAACGCGGAGTCGATCTCGTGCACGACGAGCATCGTCGCGTTGGCCAGGTAGGCGATGAGCAGGGCGTCCCACATCCCAAAGGCCTCTTCCCTCACTCGCGCATCACCAGCCGCAGCACGGTCTCTCGCCGCGCGGCGAGCAGCTCGCTGGCGCGAGGCAGGAGCCGAGACCAGGCAAACCACAGCGCTGCCGCCATGGCCAGGAGCGCGGCAAGGTGAACCGCGCCGGGCCGCCCCTCGCCCAGCAGCCGGAGCAGAAGGCCCAGCGGCGCCACGGCCGCCGCGGCAGCCAGCAGGCCCACGGAGGTCGCCATCGCAGGCGGGCGGTCGCGGCGCCGCAGCGAGGCGTGGAACTTGCGCGGGGCCAGCACCGACAGGAAGTTGCCCGCCCCCAGCAGTACCGGCAGCTCGACGAGCGGAGTGAGCAGGCCCACGGCGATCTCGCCCGGGCCCAGCGGGTGCACGTAGAGCGCGTAGAAGACGATGAGGGCCAGCGACACCACGAGGGTCCCGGCCGCGTGGACCACGTTCTTGGCCACGAAGAGGCTGCGCAGCGGCACCGGGGTGGCGAAGAGCAGCGCCAGACCCGGCCCGTCGTAGGCGAAGACGTTCTGCGCGAAGTTGGCGCCCACCACCAGCGCGGCGTACGAGCACAGCACCGCCACCAGCCAGGTGTCGGCCGAGGGCCCCAGCGCTGCAGCCGCCAGGTCGCGGGCGTGAACGAAGCGCAGCAGGATGCACAGGAAGAAAGGCACCGAGCAGAGCAGGCGCGCCTTCGGGTTGCGCACGAAGTCGCTGGCTTCGCGGTCAATCAGCGCCCAGATCGCTCCGTCGCGGGCCCGGGCGGCGCGAGCCGCGGTTCGCGCCGCGCTGGGCCGTGCCGGACGGGCGGTGCCCTTGTAGAAGCGCACCAGCAGCCAGAACGAGAAGCCGAAGCCCACTGCCGTCCCGAACAGGAGCCAGAGCAGGGCGGCCATCCCCTCGCGGTACTCCTCGCGCGCCAGCGCCTCGAGGCCTATCGCCAATGCACAGGGCGGCATGTTGCCCAACGCCTTCGAGGTGGCGAGGACGAAGCGGTCGTCCACCGTGCCCAGCGCCGCGACGAAGCCCCCGTCGTCCTTGAAGAGCCCGGAGAGCCAGGACACGTCGATGGGCGGCGCGAGCGAGGCCAGGAAGAGCCCGCCCAGGAAGAGGACCCCCAGGATCTCCGCGGAGCGGCGGTGCCGCAGCACGTTGAGCACCAGCGTCAGGCTGGCCCGCCCCCAGGCCACGTTGAACGCAAAGTAGGCGGCCAGCAGCGCCGTTCCCTCGAGGGCAGGGAAAGGCCGGTGCGCCGCGTAGCCCAGCGCCGTGCCGATCATCACCGGGTAGAAGACGAGCGCGCGCGGCTCAATCAACCCGGAGAGAGACGAGGCCAAGAACAGCTCGATGGGTCGGATGGGGAAGGTGACGAATCGCGAAAGCTCGCTGTGCTCGTCCACCCCCGCCGAGAGCACGGGCCAGACGACGAACACGACGCTGACCAGGAAGGCGATGAACCGAAGCAGGAAGCGCGACCAGCGCGCCGAGGCCGCCACGGCCGGATGCGCCATCAGCGCATAGGCGCCCAGGCCCAGCGCCAGCGAGACACCCAACAGCACTGCCAGCCCCAGTGCCGCCGGCGCCGCGCTCGACAGCTGTCGATAGCGATTCGCCCCGGTCATCAGGCGCAGCTGCCAGATGAGCAGGAAGTGCGAGGCCCACCGCCGGGGCGCGAAAAGGCTCCTGTGGACCGTCGGGGTCATGGGGCGAGCGGGTGTCCAGCGGCCACCCAGGCGTTCATGCCGCCGTCGAGGTAGCGGATGGCGCGATAGCCCCGCGCCACCAAGGCAGCCCCTGCGCTCGTGCTCATGTGATTGGTCTTGCAGTACACGACGGCCCGGACGCTCAGGTCGGAGCCGAGGTGGGCCGCGAGCCCATCCACATCCGAGTAGGGGAGGTCCCGATCGGTTCCGGGGAGGTCGCCTTCGAACGGAACGTGGACGTTGATGAGCAGGAAGTCCTTGGAGTTGGCCGTGAGCACGGAGTGTAGGTCCGCCACGCTGATCACTCCCAGTGTCGGAGCTCCGGCGTCGTGGGGCGACATCCAGGCTGCAGCGTCCGGCGCACTCGCGCTCGCGTCGGGCTGCTCCAGGCCGGTATCGGCGCTCTCGGAGCATGAGAATGCGGTGGCCAGGACGGCGGCGACGATGGCGAGGCGGCGAGCAGCGATGGGCACGAGAGCTCCTGGAATCAGCTAGCCGTAGAAGGAGAGGCGCACGCCGGCCGCCTTGGGCGCTCCCACCAGGGTCTGGAAGAGGCCTTCGAGCGTGTGCGCGCCATGCTCGGTCTGTAGCTCGCGCACCGGGCCGCTCGCCCTCATCTTCCCTGCGACGATGACCCCGATGTGGGTGGCCAGCTTCTCGGCGATCTCCAGGACGTGGGTGGTCATGAAGATCGTGGTCCCGTTGCGCTTGAGCTCCTTGAGCAGCTCGCGGATGACCGCCGAGGCCAGCACGTCGATGCCCTCGAACGGCTCGTCCAGGAAGATGAGCTGGGGCGCGTGGATGAGCGCGGCGGCGATGGCCAGCTTGCGGCGCATGCCCTTGGAGTAGTCGGCGATGAGCTCGTCGGACTTGAAGCTGAGCTCGACCAGCTCGAGCAGCTCTTGGGCTCGCCGCGTTGCCTCCGCCCCTTTGAGCCCGTACATCCGGCCGCAGAAGACGAGGTACTGCATCCCGGTGAGCCGCTCGAAGAGCGCCAGCTCCTCGAAGACCACGCCGATGGAGGCCTTGACCCCCAGGGGATCGCGCTGCAGGTCCTTGCCCAGCACCTCGACGCGGCCGGCGTCGGCGCCGTAGATGCCCGTGAGCATGGCGATGGTCGTCGACTTGCCGGCGCCGTTGGGTCCCAGGAACGCGTAGAAGGCGCCCTGCGGCACTTCCAGCGATAGACCGTCGACCGCGGCAAAGGTCCCGAAGCGCTTGACCAGGCTCTCGCAGCGGATGGCCGGCGGCCCTGCCGGTTGTGGCGAGGGCGCGGCGGCATCGGAGGGCTCGGGGACGGCGACGACGGTGGGCTCGGGCATGGACGCGCTCGCAGGGCGCACATGATAGCCGACCGGCTGGGCAGACGCGGGGCTCACGTCAGGTCTGTCGCTCGAGCCTTGCTTTCGGGGAGTTGGGGGCGGGAGGCGGCAAATTCCCTTGGGAGCATCGAGGGTTGTCGTTCGATGACCGAGGGTCGGGCTTCTCGCGGGTGCTCCACGGGGCGGTTGCCGGACTCGCTGGCGCTCGCCGCAGCACTCCATGCCCTTCGACGATCTGCGCTGCCGGCTCGCTGGCGCTCGGGCCTACGGCCTACGGACCATGGACCATGGACTAGGGGGCAGGGGGTCATGGCCTACGGCATTCGGGATCGGGGCTACGTCGGTCAATGCAAGAGGGCAGGGTGGAGATGGCCCACCAGCCCATGCACCTTCGAACGCAGCACCTCGAGATCCACCGGCTTGCTGATGTAGCCCGACGCGCCGATCAGCTCGGCCTCCCACTCGAAGCCGTAGGCGGAGATGATGAGCACCGGGATGGCCGCGGCGCGCGGCATCTTCTGAAGCGCCTCCAGCACAGCCCAGCCGCTCATCACCGGCATCTTGAGGTCCAGCAGCACCAGCGAAGGCAGGTGCTCCTCGAGGCGATCCAGCGCCAGGCGGCCGTTGGCGGCCTGCTCCACCGTGAACCCGGTCTCCTCGAGAGCCTCGGCAAGCAGTGCTCGATGGTCGGCATCGTCATCCACCACGAGGATGTAGCCGTCGTAACCGTCCATACGAGCTTCCGAAGCGTCGGAGCGCTGTGGTTGCCGCCGGGTGGGAGTCTCCTCACGGGGAGTGGGACTGGATTCGCGGGGATGACGTCGGTCCCGCCTGTGTACGCGGTCCATCGCGTCCTCCGTCAGGCAATCGCAGACCCGGCAACAGTAGTCACTGCCGGGCCATCGGCAACCCCCGGCCCGGGAGAGGCTCGACGCGCTGCGGCAAATGTTGGGGGCGCCCTGGTGGCTGGTTCCCGACACAAAAGGAGGTTGGACCTCCTCCGGGCGGGGGCAAGCAGGCCGCGCGATGGCGCAAATCGGACTATGCTTCCCGCCCCGGGCGGGCGGAGGAGCGCTCGGTTGCAGGGAATCGAACAGCCTCCCGGCGGTTGTTTCCTGTCCGCCGGTCGCCGGCCTCTTGGGCGAGAAGGTCCGGGTAGGAATCTTGAAAATCGAGGAGCGAACATGAGCAAGCGTAACGATGGCTTCAGCTTCAGTCGCCGCGAGTTCATCGGCGTGGGAGCGGCCACGCTGGCCGCGGCCTCGGCCAGCGAGCTGTTGACCGCCTGTGCCCGTGCCCCGCTCGCCGGCACCTCTGGCGCGGCGGGCGCCGGAGGCATCGGCTACTTCGCCCGCTTCGGGGTCGACGAGGCCCTGATCCGCTCCGCCATTGCCGCCGGGCTCTCGCGCGGGGGCGACCATGCCGAGCTCTTCTTCCAGCATCGGGTCTCCGACTACGTGGGCCTCGAGGACGGCGAGGTGAACCGCGCCTCGACCAGCGTCGAGCTGGGTGTGGGCGTGCGCGTGCTCAAGGGCGACCAGACGGGCTACGCCTACACCGAGGAGCTGACGGGGGAGGCGGTGCGCCGTGCCGCCCAGACCGCGGCGGCCATCGCCGACGGACCGGGCCGTGAGGCGCCGGCAGCGTTCCGGGTGGAGGGGAAGCTGCCGCAGCGCTATGCGGCCAAGATCCACTGGGAGGATGTGCGCCCGGCGCAGAAGCTGCCCATCCTCTCCGGGCTCAACCAGCAGTCTTTCGCCAAGGACCCGCGCATCAAGAAGGTCAGCTGCGCGCTGGGCAACGAGGCCGCGGTGGTGCTCATCGCCGACAGCCGGGGCCGGCTGGTCGAGGACGTGCAACCGATGACCGACCTGCGGCTCTCCTGCGTCGCCGAGCAGAACGGGCGCCGCGAGAGCGGCTGGTCGAGCAGGGCCGCGCGCGCCGGATTCGAGTTCTACACGCCCGAGCTGCTGGCCGAGGTGCTGGAGGAGGCCACCCGTCGCACCCTGATTCTCTTCGAGGCCGTCCCCGCGCCGGTGGGCGAGATGCCGGTGGTGCTCGGCTCCGGCTCCTGCGGGGTGCTCCTGCACGAGGCCATCGGGCACGGCATGGAGGCCGACTTCAACCGCAAGGGCATCTCCATCTACGCCGACCGGATGGGCAAGCCCATCGCCAAGGACTTCGTGACCATCGTCGACGACGGCTCGCTCGAGTATGGGCGCGGCACCCTCAACGTCGACGACGAGGGGCACGTGGCCGGCCGCACGGTGCTGGTGGAGAAGGGCGTGCTGACCACCTACATGCACGACCTCATCTCCTCCCAGCACTACCGGGTCGACCCCACCGGCAACGGGCGGCGCCAGAGCTACGCCTTCCCGCCGGTGCCGCGCATGCGCGCGACCTACATGCTCAACGGTCCGCACAAGAAGGAGGAGATCCTCGCCAGCGTGAAGAAGGGCATCTACTGCGAGACCATCGGCAACGGGCAGGTGCAGATCGGCGCCGGCGACTTCAGCTTCTACCTCGTCAACGGCTGGCTCATCGAGGACGGCAAGCTGACCCGGCCGATCAAGGACGTGAACCTGATCGGCAACGGGCCCAAGGTGCTGGAGAAGATCGACCTGGTGGCCGACGACCTCAAGGTCGAGGACAGCGCCGGCTACTGCGGCAAGGACGGCCAGCGCGTGCCGGTGTCCTTCGGGATGCCCACGGTGCGGGTCTCGGCGATCACCGTCGGCGGGCGCAAGGCCTCCTAAGACCTTCGAGAGCGCGAGGAAGACGACCATGGCAGACATGAAGATGCTCGAGGTGGCGCGACAGGCGGTCGCGGTGGCGCAGAAGAAGGGGGCCCAGCAGGCGGCGGCCAACGCCTACCGCGCTCGCGAGGTCTCGGTGGAGTGGCGCGACGGCAAGGTGGACCGGCTCAACGAGGCCACCACCGCCGGTCTGGGGGTGCAGCTCTATGTCGACGGGCGCTTCGCCTCGGTCTCCACCAGCGACCTGCGCCCCGAGGCGCTCGATCGCTTCCTCGAGGATGCGATCGTCCTGGCACGGGCACTGGCCAAGGATCCGCACCGTGCCCTGCCCGACCCCCGGCTCTACGAGGGACAGGCCCAGCTCGACCTGATGCTCGAGGACAAGGGCTACGAGGCGGTCAGCGCGGTGGAGCGCCGCCGCATGGCGCAGGTGATGGAGGAGGGGGCCCGCGCCCAGAAGGGGGCGGAGGCGATCATCTCCGTCACCAGCGGCGTGTCGGACACTCTTTCCGAGTCCTACAAGGTCCACTCCAACGGCTTCGAAGGCAGCCGCCGCGACACGGCGTTCTGGCTCTCGGCGGAGGTGAGCGTCAAGGACCCCGACGGTCGCAAGCCCGAAGACGGGGACTACGCCGGCGCACGCTTCTTCAAGGAGCTGCCGGATCCGGCGGCCATCGGCCGCGCGGCCGCGCAGCGGGCGCTCAAGCGCATCGGCGCGAAGAAGGGCGAGTCCGGGCTGATGACGGTGGTCATCGACCCTCGTGCCGGAGGGCGGCTGTTGCCCCAGCTCTTGGGACCGCTCTCGGCCTCCTCGCTCCAGCAGAAGCGCTCGATGTTCGAGGGCAAGCTGGGGCAGGCCATCGGCAGCGCCCGGCTGGACATCGCCGACGACCCGCACGTGGTCAAGGGCTTCGGCTCGCAGCTCTACGACTCGGAGGGCATGGCGGCCAAGCGCCGGCCCATCTTCGAGGGCGGGGTGCTCAAGACCTACTTCGTGGACAACTACTACGGCCGCAAGCTGGGGATGGCTCCCACCACCGCGCGCACCAGCAACCTCGCGTGGAAGCTGGGGGACAAGGACCTGGCGCAGACCGTCGCGGGGCTGAAGGACGGCCTCTTGGTGACCGGCTTTTTGGGTGGCAACTCCAACGCCACCACCGGCGACTTCTCGCTGGGCGTCTCCGGCTTCCGGGTGCGCGGCGGTGCCCTGGCCGAGCCGGTGTCGGAGATGAACCTGTCCGGCAACCATCTCGAGCTCTGGAAGAGCCTGGTCGCGGTGGGCAACGACCCCTATCCCTATTCGTCGATGCGGATTCCGACCCTGGTCTTCGAGAAGGTGCAGGTCGCGGGGACCTGATCTTCCTCGACGGTGCCCACGTCGCGCTCCGAAAGCGTGGTCTTGGCGTCGCGGGTGTCAGGCGAGCAGATTGCCGATTACGGCCTTCTCGTAGAGGGTGACGGACTTCTGGACCCGCGCAGCGGTAGGCGACAGGAACAGGGGACCTCGCAGCCTGGAGGCGGGGTCACGGCAGCGATCACGAAGCGCCAGCCGAGCCGCCGCGCGTCGGCCTCCAGGCGGCGCCACTCGGTTGGCGAAACGCAGCGGGAGCCCGCTGCGCTTGACCTGGATCCCCAGCTGCTCCTCGACACGAGGGGAGGCTAGCATCGTCAACGACCGCACGCGCGGGTGCGGGCTCGCCGAAAAAGCGAGGCCCGGCCGATCGCTTCGACCGCTCGGCTGTGTGCCCTACTTACGGCGCCGGAGAAAGAGGCCGCAGAAGGCGATCAAGCCCAGGCCCATCGCAGGCGAGCCGCTCATGCCGCAGCCACAGCCAGTATCGATGGCTGGCGCCGCACCCCCATCGGGCGCCGGGGTCGGCGTGCTGCTCGCATCGACCGAACCGGCATCGGCGCCACATCCTGGGACGGCCTCGCCACTCACGCAGACGCCCGCACTACAGTGGTCGCCCTGCGTGCACGGTATTCCGTCCTCGCAAGCAGCCCCGTCCGCGAGCGCGACGCTCGCGCACTCACCCGTAGCCATGTCGCAGGAATCCGCAGTGCAGGAATCGCCGTCATCGCAGCTCAGCGCAGCTCCGGCGCAACTGAGGGCCGTCCCGTTGCACACATCGCCTGACGTGCAGGGATCGTCGTCGCTGCAAACGGTCCCCGCGCGCTCCCCGATGTGCTGGCAGGAGCCCGAGGCCGGGTCGCAGGTGTCGGCGGTGCAGGAGTCGTCATCGGAGCAGCTCTTGACCGTTCCCGTGCAGCTCAGGGCGCTCCCCTGGCATTGATCGTCCTCGGTGCAGGGGGCGCCGTCGTCGCAGGGGGTGCCCGAGGAGGCCACGGGGTGGGCGCAGGCCCCGGTAGAGGGCTCGCACGAGTCGACCGTGCACGGGTCGTTATCGTCGCAGTCCTTGGCCATGCCAGCGCAGCTGCCGCCCTGGCAGACGTCGTCGGTGGTGCAGAGGTTGGAATCGTCGCAGTCCGTGCCCGTCAGCGCGGAGTGGGTGCAGCTGACTCCGTCGCCGCCGTCCGTCGTGCAGGCGTTGTGGTCGTCGCAGTCGATAGCGGCTAGCGCGTACCCCAACAGCCCCTCGTTCCGAGCGCCCTCGCAAGTGACATCGACGGAGACAAAATGTGAGTCCATCGCCGAGGCATAGCAGCGATAAATGACTCGCGTATTGGCCGGCTGCGACAGATGCGGAGAATATACCCATCCGATTGTGCGCAGTCTCGTCACGCCAGCTGCACAATCCTGCCCAGATGAAACTACATAGCTGCCTGCTCCGTTTAGGCAGTCGTTCAGCTGCACAAGGCCCGAAGCCTCCGAGGTGAAGACGCGGCCGAGGGCTGTCTCGTCGTGGAAGTCCCAGGCTCCCTGTGTCGGTATCGCCAATTCGGACGTAACCCAATGCTTTCTGGCAGACGAAGAATAGTACCGAACTAGGTCTGTGGAGACCTTCGGGCCAGAGACTGGAGATCCGTCGATCTTCATCGTTACCTTGCTTCTCAGCAAAAAGCGCTGCGTAAAATTCTGGCCGGGACGGATGTATACATAATAGATAAAGAAGCTGTCGCTCCAATTTCTGGTTCCATCAGGGCCGACGATTGTTTGGTATTGGCTATAGCCATGGGGAGTAACGCCGTTGTTGGGAGGATGGCTGGGTGAGTCACTCCATTTCGTTCCACCCGGCACCAGGGGAGTGTCCAGAATCGTCCAAGCAACTCCATCGGATGAGAGCGCCACCTTGAATCCGGTCGTTCCGGATTTGCCATAGGTTAATCCCACAAATTGATCAAGATAGGTGCAATAGCTCACTCCGGCCAGCTGCAATCCCAAAGTTGACTCCATTCCACCGATCCCTGGCTGTGAGAAAGAGCCGTTATGCCATTTCAGCCAACTTCCTGGCTTCCCGCCTGACGCCACGGTGGCTCGAGCAACGCCAAGATCACCCCGAAGGGCATTTAGAAAAAATAGGTAGTAGTATTCTCCTTTCCTAATAATGGAAAAATCTCCTACCCCCACCGTGTTCGTTGAGCTGGCCTGTGCAAGTTCGCTTGCAGGTCCTGTGAGAATAGTATTGTTTGGATAATGGATCTTGGAAAAGGTGAGGCCGCCGTCATTGGATTCAGCGTAGGCGATGGATTTTGTATGTGTACCGCCCCCTGCGCCATTGCAATAGCCACCGCCCTCGGCGTGATACCAGGCCGCTATCGTGGTTGCTCCTTCTGCGATCTCGGCAGCATGCAGCCACGCGCCGCAATCATCAAATTGACCAACCGGTCCGGGCTCGATGACGGCAGAGGGGTTGAAGGTATGTTGATTCAATCCAGAGAGTGTGCTGGAAGAGAGCGAATATGTATGCGTGTTGGCGACAAAGCCTATATAATGATCTGGAAGCTTAAGCGTAACGAATAGATTGTCTGGGACATGTACTGGCACGCTCCCGCCCGTCCATAATACCGGAACCGGTGCCGAGACCTTGAAGCTGATACAGTCATTACACACTGCCTGCGCGGAAAGCGGGAGCGTCAGTGCTATCGAAGAGAGTGCCTTCGCAAGAAACACGATCCTTTTGCTGATGCTCATCGTGTCCATGGAGTTCTGCATAGATAGAGACCCCTTGCACGACGGTGCGTGCGCCCTGTTTGATGGCGCCATGAATTGCGTGCCTGCGCTCTTGCCTATAGCTCAATGTCTCGCATTCTAGCCTGCCGAGACCGAATCGCATAGCGGGTCGACATTCTGCGCGAGCTCTCGTGGGTGATGGAATGCGGAATCGTCCGGGTGGGGTTCGCGCGCGTTCGGTGCCGGATGGGTCGGGACCTGCCTGTGCAACGTCGGCAACGCGCTGCACAGGCAGGGCCAGCGCGAGACGGCGCAAACGCGCTGACCACGCAGGCCCGCGAGGGCAACGTGGCTCCGGCGGTAGCCCGATACGCCTGCGGCTGGGCTCGTTCAGGCGCTTCAGCACCAAGGGGTACCGGCAGTCTGGGCACGTCCTCTCCCGGCGCGGAGGAGCAAACGGCCAGTGCGCGGGTCGAGGCTAGGCAGCCAGGAGGGCATCGGGATCCCTCCTGGCTAGGCCGCCTTGGGATCTGGTCCAGGGAGTTCCCACACCTGGAAACGGGTTCTGCTAAGGTGCGCGGCCCTTCGTAGGAGGAATCTGACGTGCCCGAGAGCCCCCGACCGCCATCCGGCCTGCCTTCCAGCGGCCCGACGATCTGGGTCGACGCCGACGCCTGCCCGGGGGCGGTGAAGGAGATCATCCTCCGGGCGGCCGTGCGCCTATGTGTCCGGACGGTCTTCGTCGCCAACAAGCCCCTCAAGCTGCCGATTTCTCCCTACGTCAGCTCGGAGCGCGTGGGGGCCGGCCTGGACGTCGCCGACGGGCGCATCGCCCAGAATGCGCAACCTGGCGACCTAGCCGTCACCGCCGACATCCCGCTGGCGGCGCGCCTGGTGGAGAAGGGCGTGACCACGCTCGACCCCCGCGGCACTCTCTACGACGCCCAGAGCATGGGCGAGGTCCTGGCGCTGCGAAACTTCATGCACGAGCTGCGCGAAGGCGGGGTGCAGACCTCCGGGCCCAAGGGCTTCGGACCCCGCGACGCGCAGCAGTTCGCCGCCACCTTCGACCGCGAGCTCTCCCGGGCGCTCAAGGCCGCCCGTCCTTCCACCCCTTCACCGCCTAGGAACCCACCCGCGTGATCCGCCTCGACAACATCAGCAAGCAGCATGGCCAGCAGCTCCTCTTCGTCGACGCCTCCGCCGCTCTGCACCGCGGGGAGAAGGTCGGGCTGGTCGGCCCCAACGGTGCGGGCAAGTCCACCCTCTTCCGGATGGTGATGCGCGAGGAGCTGCCCGACGAGGGGCAGGTCTCCATCGACCGCGGGGTGACGGTCGGCTACTTCAGCCAGGACGTCGGCGAGATGCAGGGCAAGTCCGCCGTCGCGTAGCCCAGGGACGGGGCGGGGCCGGTCTCGGGCGTGGCCGCCGAGCTGCACGCGCTGGAGCACGCCCTGGCCGACCCGGCGCGCGCCGACGAGATGGACCAGCTGGTGGCGCGCTTCGGCGACGTGCAGGCCCGCTTCGAGGAGCTGGGTGGCTACGGCCTGGAGTCGCGGGCCCGGGAGATCCTCGCCGGCCTGGGCTTCTCCGCGGCGATGATGGACGGCGACGTGGGCGCGCTCTCCGGCGGGTGGAAGATGCGCGTGGCGCTGGCGCGCATCCTCCTGATGCGCCCCGACGCGATGCTGCTCGACGAGCCCACCAACCACCTGGACATCGAGTCGATCATCTGGCTCGAGGGCTTCCTCAAGGGCTACGAGGGCGCGGTGTGGATGACCTCGCACGACCGCTCGTTCCTCAACCGCGTGGTGACCCGCATCGTGGAGATCGACGGGGGCGAGCTGGCCAGCTACTCCGGCGACTACGAGTTCTACGAGAAGCAGCGCGCCCTCAACGAGGTGCAGGCCGAGGCCCAGTACCAGCGGCAGCAGGCCATGCTGGCCAAGGAGATGGAGTTCATCGCGCGATTCAAGGCCCAGGCCGCCAAGGCCGCCCAGGTCCAGTCGCGGGTCAAGAAACTGGAGAAGATCGAGAAGGTCGAGCCCCCGCGCCGGCGCAAGACGTTGCGCTTCGAGTTCCCACCCGCCCCGCGCTCGGGCGAGGACGTGGCCCGGCTGGAGAAGGTGGACAAGGCCTACGGCGACAACGTCATCTACCAGGGCTTCGACCTCTTGCTTCGCCGCCGCGAGCGCTGGTGCGTGATGGGGGTCAACGGGGCCGGAAAGTCGACCCTGCTCAAGCTGGTGGCGGGCGCGACCACGCCCGACGCCGGGGTGGTGAGTGTGGGGGCGAGCGTGAAGGTCGGCTACTTCGCCCAGCACGCCATGGAGCTGCTCGACCCCCAGAAGACGATCTGGGACACGCTGGTGGAGGAGTTCCCCAAGGCCTCGGTCGGCTCGCTCAAGACGTTGGCCGGGTGCTTCGGCTTCTCCGGCGACGAGACCGAGAAGCCCTGCCGCATCCTCTCCGGCGGCGAGAAGGCGCGCCGGGTGCTGGCGCCCATGCGCTTCGGCCCGCCCAACTCGCTGGTCCTCGACGAGCCCGGTCCCTACCTGGCCTTCGCGCCCCGGGGATCGCCGCTGACCG
>JACRCT010000399.1 GCA_016218885.1 Deltaproteobacteria bacterium
CGCTGACGTCAGACAGAACCAGCGTATGGCCTCGCGTCTCCAAGGCCCGGCGGAAAGCCTCCATGGAATCCACGCGCTCGAGCTCGAGCTCGATGCCACCGCGCTGAAGCAGACCCTTGACCAGCTGGGTGTCCAGCGGGTCGTCCTCGACGTGGAGGATTCGAACGGCGGTGCCCGCCCGCTCGTGCGTCTGCTCGGAGTCCAATGACCGCGTCTCACCCAATTCTCGCCACCCTGCCGAGGTCCGGTCTCTCTCATGGGGAAACAGGCGCGGGTTGCGCGATGTTCGCCGGAGCTCCTGCAGCTGCCTGGCAAGCCTTGGGGGCCAGAGCGATGGGCACGCCTCGCCTGCCTGGCTTGAGGTGGGACAGACGGGCGATCAGCGTGTGCCACTTGGGCTCGGCGGCGTCTGCGTCCCCGAGGGTCCCGAGGAAGCGGCAGCTTCCGCTCCCCACCGGTAGGTCAGCCCGAGCAGGAACCGGAGCGGCGGCTGGGGCGTTCGCGCAAGAGCGGAGCCCGACTCGGTGATGGTGCCGAACTGGTGGTAGCGAGCGTCGGTCAGGTTCTGCACGAGGAGGTGGGCGTCGAGGCCGGGCACGATGTCCGCGGCGCGCAGGTTGAGGTTCAGGTCGTAGTAGCCGGGCATCATCCCGCCGCGAAACTCGCTGTTGGAGGGGCGTGTCTGCACCTCGCTCAGCCAGCGCAGCCGGACGTCCGCGACCAGGCGCCAGAACGGCCGGACGGTGAGCCCGGCGAGCACCCTGTGACGGGGGATCTTCGCGAGGTCGAACCGCTCCTGTCCTCCTCCGTCGATGGGCAGCGTCTCCTTGCCGTAGAGCAACCCGTACGAAGCCGAGAGATCGAGCCAGCGCACGGGCGATACCCGGGCGTTCACGTCTCCCCCTGCCGACCACACGAGGCCGAGGTTCTGGAACGAGCCGGAGGTGGGGAACGGCTGCCCGTCCACGATGATCGGTCCGCCCGGGACGATCTGCTGCAGCCCCGTGTCGCGGTTGTAGAAGGCGCCCACGTCCACGGCGGCGACTGTGCCGAAGCGATGCTCGTAGCGCAGCTCGACACTCCGGATGCGCTCCGACTTGAGGTTCGGGTTGGGGACGTTGGCGCGGACGCCGGGGACGAGGGCCATCAGATACTGCTGGTCGGGGACGGCCGACGCGAAGCCCTCGCCGTACAGCGCCTTGAGGGTCCCGGAGTGGAAGAGCCGCAGCACCAGGCCGCCACGCGGAAGCAGGGCGCCCTCGCGTGCATTCTCGTCGTAGTCGTAGGAGACCCCCGCTGAGAGCCGCAGACGGCCGAAGGCCTCGACCTCTGCGAGGGCGAAGGCGCCATAGCGGTTGAACAGCACGTGTCCGAGGGCCCGGTCGGCCAGGTTCGTGCCGCCCGTCTCGACCGGAACGGGTCCCAGGTCCAGATTGAGCGGGACCACCGAGAAGGTCTGGAGCCGCGCGCCGCCGGTGACCGTGGCCCAGGGCACGATCGTCCAGGCCGTGCGGTGATCGAGGCGGAGCGCCTCCTGCTGCGAGAACTGATGGTGGACGACTCCGGCGAGCACGTCGGCGGTCTCCGGGGGAGTCTTCAGGTCGCGGTAGCTGACGATGCTGCGAAGGTCGAGCGGACCGAGCTTCGCCTCGTGTCGCGCGTAGGCTTCGAACAGCTGGTAGCGCCAGACAGACTCGGGAACGTACGCGAAGGGAGAGGGTCCCCCGGGAACGCGCCCGAGCGAGTCGGACCAGGCGTGGTCCGTGAAATCAGCGCCCAAGGTGACGCCGCCCTTGAGCGCGAGCGAGGCGGAGGCGTTCCAGCCCCGAATCGGAGCCTCGAAGCGGTTGGTGAAGGGCGCCGGCTGGCTGCGGATGGGGTCGAAGACGGGGTAGAGGCCGAGCAGGTCGGGACCGTCCGACTGGAACGTCCGTACCGCGCCTGTCACCCCGAACGCCTTCGCGCGGTACCCCAGCGAGAGGTGGCTGTCGAAGAGGTAGCGGTCGAAGCCCTGGAGGGGATCGAAGCTTCCTGCGGACGCTTGCGCCTCGGCGCGGGGCCCTTCGGGCGGTTGCCGTGAGATGAGCTGGATAACGGCCGCTGCCGCGTCGGGGCCGTACACGACCGACGCCGGGCCGTACAGGACCTCGATCCGCTGGATGTCGAAGAGGGGGTAGTTCCGTCCGAGCTTGATGGCGGACGCCGGGAGGTCGATGGGCACGCCGTCGCGCAGGATGACGAGCTTGCTGTTGATCGCGTTGAGCCCGCGGACCAGAACGTGCGTGGGGACGTTGCCGAAGTTGTAGGTGGAGAAATCGAAGCCTGGCAGATCGTGAAGCACGTCGAGGACGTCGCGGTAGCCCCGGTCCCGTATCTCCTGCTCGGTGATCACGACGACGTAGGCTGGTGCCTCGATGCGCGGCTCCTCGCGGGCGCTGGCCACGGACACCACGGCCTGCTCTCCGAAGAGGAGCTCGAGGGTCCTCTCCGTCTCCTCCTCCGCGGTGGGAGCGCCCTGCCCTGGGGGCGCTGCGCCTGCACCCGCCTGGGTGCCGGCGTCCGAGCCAGCATCGGGCGCATCTGGCCTGCTCTTACCTGCATCCAACCCCGCAAGCGGGTCGGCATATGCCGAGCCGGAGCCCGAGCTCCAGGCCGCCACGATGAGTAGCCAAGCTACGCCCCTGGCTGCCATCGCTCCCCCTTATTGCCTCAACGCCGAGCCAGCATGACGTTGGAAGGGAACTCTTCAGTCACCATGGACGGTGGTCTCGAGGCGCTCGTACCGAAGACGAGCGTATGCATGCACGCTCCAAGGAGGAGCCGCCGACGATGGGTGCGGTTGGTCGCGCAGTCCTCGCCGCCGTCGTGCTCCTCTCCCCGCTCCCGAGCGAAGCAAGCGTCGGCGTGATCACGGACTCGAGAGTTCCCGTCTTCAGAGATGCCTCGGCAGGGGCCCGGGCCGTGCTCGGAGATGAGGCGCGCGTCCACGATCTCGCGGACTCCTCGCCGGAGGAGATTCAGGCTCGGCTGTCGAGCGACCGACCGGAAGCTGTCATTGCCGTGGGCCCCTCGGCCGTCCGCGTGGCGGCGGGCGCAGCGCCCGGGACCCCGGTCGTCTTCCTCCTGGTGGCGAACGCCCAGGCTACTGCCGACACCCTGGCAGGGCGACCGGTGCGAGGCATAGCCTTGAACGTCCCGCCCGAACCGACGCTCCAGCTTCTCCGGCGCATCGCCCCCAAAGCGCGCGGCCTGTGGACCATCTACTCGCAGCGGGCCTCGGGAGGCTTCGTCGACAAGCTCCAGGGCGTGGCCACGGCGGCGGGGTACTCGCTTCAGAAGACGGAGGTGCCCGATGCCGCTTCGGCCGCGCGGGCCTTGAGTGCGCCCCCGCCCCGGGTCGATGCCACCATCCTTTTGGGCGACACCGTGGTGCGAAACGCGGCCTTCGACCAGGCCCTAATGCGGCTGGCGTTCAGCCGCGGCTTTCCGGTCGTGGGCGCCTCGCGCAGTGACGTGCGGGCGGGAGCCCTCTTCGCCTTCCAGCTCGATGCCGAGGCCCTGGGGCGCCAGGCAGCAGGGCTCGCGCGCTCGCCCGGAAAGGGCGGCCCCGAGTCGGTGATCGTGCCGCCCGCAGGCAGCCGGCTGGTCCTGAACATGGCGACCGCCCGCAACCTGGGGCTGACCATCCCGGAGGACGTTCGTCAGTCGGCAGTCGAGGTCTTCGGCGAATGACCCTGAGCAGGAGGCGCCCAAGGCTGCTCGACGACTTCCGCGTGCGAATCGCGCTGGCGGCCACGGGGATTGCCGTCGCCGCGAGCCTCCTGGTGAGCGTGCTCTCGGTCGTGCGCGCAGCGGACACGGCGGAGCAGGACCTCTCGGTCGCCGGACGGCAGCTCGCCCACTGGCTGGGAAGCGAGGTCGTGCTCGGCGTCTTGGCCGAGAATCGCGACCAGGTGGAGAGGCAGGCACGGCGGTTCCTGGAGTTCCGAGACGTGGCCGGGGTGGTCGTGTCTCATCGAGGCCGGCCATTCGTCGCGGTGGGGCGCGCTCCCGCGAGCCTCGGGGCGGAAGCCGAGGGGAGGATCGATGAAGGCGACGCCCTGGTGTTCCGGGTGCCGATCGTCTTGGAGCCGGCGGGGCTGGACACGCTGGGGGTGGGCGGGGCGAGCGGCACCGAGACCATCGGGACGGTAGCGCTGGTCCTCTCGCGGCTGCGGCTGCGCGAGGACCTCGTCCAGTCCATCGCGCTCAACCTCCTCGTCCTCCTCGGCGCCATGGCCCTGGCCATCGCCGCTTCCGCGGTGACGGCGCGTCGAATCGCCGGACCGGTGCAGCGGCTGATCACGGCGGCAGAGAAGATCGGCGCAGGCGACCGAGCCGTGCAGGTCCCGGTCGAGAGCGCCGACGCGATTGGGCGGCTGTCCGCCACGTTCAACAGGATGGCCGGGGACGTACGCCGCTCCTCGGAGGAGCTCGAAGGCCGCGTTGCCGAACGCACGCAGGCCCTCGTCGACGTCAACCAGGAGCTCGAGGCTTTCAGCTACTCCGTGTCGCACGACCTCAGAGCTCCGCTGCGGCACATCCTCGGCTTCGTCGAGCTGCTGAGCGACAACGCAGGCCCCACGCTGGACGAGGAGAGCCGCCGCTACCTCCGCGTCATCTCCGAGGCGGCCGGGCGCATGGGCGGCCTCATCGACGACCTCCTGGC
>JACRCT010000417.1 GCA_016218885.1 Deltaproteobacteria bacterium
CAGTCCCCCGCACCGCCGGGTGGCACTCCAGGGGCGAAGAGCTGCCGGAGCCGCCTCCGCTCGCCGAGCGCGTTGGTGACCACGTACGTGTCGTTGACCTCCTCCCAGAGCTGGTGTGAGCGCTCGGTCCGGAAGCGCTCGAGGGCGACCCGCTCCGCGTCGATCTCGAGGAGCTTCGCGCAGAGGGCTGCCCGCGCCCGCTCATTCGCGGCGAGCAGGCGGCGGCGCTCGGCCTTGTCGGCGCGGCTGTGTTGGTCGAGGGCATGGAGTGCGGGGCCCCGTTCAGGCTCGGGGAGCCCCCGGGCGAGCAGGCGCTCGTCATGGCGGCGCTGGCGGCGCGCCGCGTGGCGTGTGGCCAGAGCGGCGAGCTCCGCCTCGTGGCGCGCGGCGAGCGCCGCGAGCTCACCTCGTATGGCCACGGGCTCGGGTCCCGTCGCGAGCGCTTCGTGGCGCCGGTTCAGCGCGTCGAGCTCGACCTCGCCCGCCGGCCAGACCCGCGCGAGCGCGGCCTCGTCGAAGAGCGGGGGAACGAAGCCTTCGAGATGCCACTTTCCGCCCAGCATCCCCGAGAACCCGCGCAGGTAGCCGACCTGGCCGCTGGGGTGCGCAACGACCAGCACGCCGAACATCTTGCCGCCACCGGGCGCGTCGAAGCTGAGGCCGCCCGCCAGAGTGCCGCGCCGCAGCCCGTCCTGGAGCTCCTCGGCCGACTGGCGGGCCAGAGGGTGCGGGCCGCGGGGAGCGAACGGGCTCACGAAGCGGGCCGGCAGCGCCGAAGCGGAGACAGCGGGCAGCCAGGCGCTCACCCCGGGGGCGGGTGGCTGAACGGCATCGTGGATCTCAGGCGTCGCTGGCATCGCGCCGAGGCTACACGATTGGAGGCCGTGAGCCCGTGACCAAAGCCTCGGACCGGGTTCTCCTCCCACCTCCGCGTCGTCTGGAGGCGCGTCCTGGGCAACCAGGCCTGCTAGCACGCCAACCCGGCCATCGGCTCGGCAGGAGGCCGTGTAGCGCCGATCAGGATGGCCGCTACGGCCGCCCGGTGGCTCGCCACGACCACGTTCCGTGAAAGGTGGCGTGCCTGGGCGTCCACGTTGCCAGTGTCACGCCCATATCGGAGTGTATTTGCGTCCCATCCAGGTCGACGCCGGCTCGCTCTGTCCCGGGACCAGAACCTCGCCCGATGCGAGCTGCTCACCCGTATCCTGCTGCGCGTCGGTCGACCGCCGATGTGCGAGCAGCAACCGCAGCTGCCCATGGAAGCTCATGGGCTCGAGGAAGGCCTCCTCGTTCTGCTCCTCAGGTTGCGCTGTGAGGGCTGTCGTGTATCTTCTCGCCCCCTCGAGAGCTGCGGCGGTCTCGCCTGACGGAGGCTGTTTTTCGGACCTGGCGATCGGCGCCGGGCCGGCGGGATGGGAGCAAAGCTGCAGGCTCGTGAACCGTCTGGACGAACCGACCCTCCATGGCTCAAGAGTCCTTGCTCTACCGCGACGAGTGGTCTCAGCAGATCGAGGCGGACGTCTCGCGCCTTCCGGGGCCCATCCTGGTGGTGGGCGCCAGCGGCTTCCTGGGCGCACGATTGTTCTTCAGCCTCGCCGGCCGCCGCAAGGACGTCTACGCGGCCTCGCGCGACCCGTACGTCAGGTGGCGCTTCGCGAGCCTCCCCGACTTCGTCTCCCCGGCGCAGCTGGTGCAGCTCGATCTCACGGCGGCCCAGAGCGTGCGCCAGGTCTGCGAGCGTCTCAAGCCGCGCACGGTGTTCAACCTCTCGGCCTACGGCGCGTACGAGCGCCAACAGCAGGTCGGCCGCATCCACGAGGTCAACTACACCGGCGTGCTCAACCTCGTCCTCGGGTTGCAGGAGGTGGGCTGCGAGGCGCTGGTGCACGCCGGGAGCTCGTCGGAGTACGGGCTCAACTGCGCCTCCCCGGCCGAGAGCGCGGAGCTGGTGCCCAACAGCGACTACGCGGCCGCGAAGGTCGCGGCCAGCTACCTGCTCAAGTACTACGGGCGCATCCACAGCTTCCCCTGCGCGGTGCTGCGCCTCTATTCGGTGTATGGGCCCTTCGAGGAGCGTGACCGGCTCATCCCGCGGCTGGTGGGGGCGGGGCTGCAGGGGGGCTATCCTCCTCTCGCCCATCCGGCCACCTCGCGCGACTTCGTCTACGTGGACGACGCGACGGCTGCCTTCGTGCGCGCCGCGCTCACCATCTGCAAGACGGACCCCGGCCTGTCGGTCAACATCGCCACCGGCCGTCGCACCACGCTCGAGGACGTGGCCAGGGCGGCGAAGCAGGTCTTCGGCCTGCCGAGCGACCCGGTCTTCGGCGCCCACCACAACCGCAAGTGGGACCTGTCGAACTGGTACGGCAACCCGGCGCTGGCGGAGCAGAAGCTGGGGTGGAAGGCGGAGGTCTCCTTCGAGCGCGGCCTGCGGCTGACCGCCGACTGGGAGCGGGCGGCCGAGCCGCTGCTCAAGGCGGCGCCGGCGCAGGTCGAGGCGCGCACGGTCTCGATGATCATCGCCTGCTACCGCGACCACCAGGCGATCCCCATCATGTACGAGCGGATCGTGAAGGCCTTCGAGCCGCTGCGGCCGCGCGGCTACTCGTACGAGATCATCTTCGTCAACGACTGCAGCCCCGCCAACGACGAGGAGGTCATCGCCGGGCTCTGCCGCAAGGACCCGAACGTCGTGGGCATCTCGCACTCGCGCAACTTCGGGTCGCAGTCGGCGTTCTTGAGCGGGCTGGAGGCTTCCACGGGGGACGCGGTCGTCTTCATGGACGGCGACCTGCAGGACCCGCCGGAGCTGATCCCCGAGCTCATCGACGCCTGGGAGAAGGGCGCCGACATCGTCTACGGGCAGCGCGTCAAGCGCGACGCGCCGCTCCACATGCAGGTCGCCTACAAGCTCTTCTACCGGGTCTTCAGCGCGTTGGCGTCGGTGCCCATTCCGCGCGACGCGGGGGACTTCGGGCTGATCAACCGGCGAGCGGCGCAGCACCTGCTGCAATTCTCCGAGCGCGACATCTTCCTGCGGGGCCTGCGGGCGTGGGTCGGCTTCAAGCAGATCGGCGTGCCCTATGCGCGCCCCGAGCGCCTCTTTGGGCGCACCACCAACAGCCTGCTCAAGAACATCTGGTGGGCCAAGAAGGGCATCTTCTCCTTCAGCACCAAGCCGCTCTCGTACATCCAGGCGTTGGGCGTGACGATGTTCTTCCTCACCCTGGCGTCGAGCGTCTTCTACTTCGTCAACTACTTCGTCCACCCGCCCAAGGACGCCACCGGCATCACCACGGTCGTGCTGCTCACGCTGGGCCTGGGCGGGGTTCAGCTCATCTCCTTGAGCGTCCTGGGCGACTACATCGGCCGGGTGCTGGAGGAGGTGAAGTCGCGGCCGCGCTTCATCCGCGCCCGGGTCTTGCGGGGCGCCAAGGTGCTCGAGCAGGAAGCCGACATCGCCCAGTTCATCGACCAGGCCAAGGGATACGTGCGTGGCAAGCATCGTTGACGATCGAGGATTCAATCAGGGATTCGAGTGGAGCCAGGCCCAGCAGGTGCGGATACGGCGCCGGGCGTCCGCCATCGCCCAGGCCTTGGCGCCGGGCGCGACGCGGGTGCTGGAGTGGGGGTGTGGGACCGGCGAGCTGGCGAGCTTCCTCGCCCAGAGCCCGCGGCTGCGGGTGACCGGCGTCGACCTCTGCGGCCGGTTCGTCGAGGAGGCGCAGCGGCGCTTTGGGCACGAGCGGTTGGGCTTCCAGCAGGCCGACCTCGCCCGCGAGGATGCCCTTGGGGACCTGGGAGGAGCTGGGGCGTGGGAGGCGGTGGTGGGCAACGGGATCCTGCACCACCTGTACTACCGGATAGGTCCCGCGCTCCGGACGATGCGCTCGATGCTTGCGCCTGGAGGCCAGCTCGTCTTCTGGGAGCCGAACCTGTTCAACCCGTACGTCTTCGCCATCTTCACCCTCAAGCCGCTGCGGCGACTGACGAGGCTCGAGCCCGACGAGATGGCCTTCCCGCCCGCATGGATCGAGCGGGAGCTCTTGGCGGCCGGCTTCCGGGACGTGCACGTCGCCTTCCGCGACTTCCTGTTGCCGAACGTGCCCATGGGGCTGGTGCCAGCAGTGACGAGGGTGGGAGATGTCCTGGAGCGCGCGCCGGTCGTGCGGCGCCTGGCCCAGTCGCTCTTCATCACCGCGACGCGGGCCTGAGCCACCAGGTCGAAGAGCTCCACCGCGAGGTCGTGCTGGGCGAAGGAGAGGCGAGTTGAAGACCCCGCTCCAAGTGAAGCTCGACCTGCTGGAGTGGAGGCCCCTGCGCGCGGTCGCCAGGTGGCGCGGGTTTCCGGTCGCGCTGCAGGTTGCGGCGCTGGTGGTTGTCGCGGCATTGGTCGTGGTGGGTTTCGACGTGGGCCGAGGCCGGAGCGCCACCGAGTTGATGACCCTGCGCAAGACCAACCTCACGACGCTGGTGGTCTGGGGCCTGTGGTGGCCGGGGATGATCGCCGTGGCTCTCGCCTTTGGCCGAGCCTGGTGCACCGTCTGTCCGATGGAGTTGGTCAACCGTGTCGGAGATGCGATTGCCCGGAGAGCGGGGTGGCCCCGCGCCACGCTGGGCCGGCTCCTGCGCGCGGGCTGGCTCGTCGTCGCCGCATACCTCGCGCTGCAGCTGCTCGTCGCCGGCTTCTCCATCCACCGCGTGCCGCACCTCACGGCCATCTTCCTTCTGGTCCTGATGAGTGGCGCGCTGTTGACGGGGCTCGTGTTCCGGGAGCCGCGCTCCTTCTGCCACGGGTTCTGTCCCGCGAGCGCGCTGCTCTCCGTCTACGGCCGCTACACCCCCATCCAACTCGAGATGCGCGAAGCATCGGCGTGCGAGCGGTGCACCACCAAGGACTGCGTCAGGAGCGAGAACCGCTATCGCTTCGATCAGCGAAGCTGCCCATCTCTGCTGCGGCCCTTCGACCGGCAGCCCTCCGATGGCTGCGTGCTCTGCCTGCAGTGCGCCAAGGTGTGCCCGTGTGGAAACGTCGGCGTCGGCCTGGTCTCGAGCGCTGCGCCCGTGCGCCGCAAGAGCCTGCTTCGTCCCTTCGAGGCGGTCTTCGTGATGTTGGCTATGGGCTTCGTCGCTCACGAGGTGATCGGCGAGGTGAAGTGGCTGGACGCCGTCTTTCACGCTGCCCCCAGTGCTCTGAGCAAGCTTGCGCCGGCGGTGCCGTTCGGATGGGTCGAAGCCCTCTGGTTCCTCGTGCTGTTCCCGTTCGCTGCATGGGCGGTGATCGCCGCCCTCGGCTACCTCGGTGGCCACCGCTCGGGACTTCGGTCCCTGCTGCTCGCGGCGGCCACGGGTGCGGCGCCCGTCGTCGCTGTTGCCCACTTGGCCAAGGCAGCGGCGAAGGTCTCGTCATGGGGTGGCTTCCTGCCGCTGGCGATCCGCGATCCGCAGGGGCTGGAGACGCTGCAGCACCTTGCAGATCGGTCCCTCACGACGCCGGCAAGCCTTCTCGGTGGGCTCACCATCATTGGCTGGGCCATGCTCGTCTTGGTCGGGATCATGGCTTGGAAGGCGTGGGGATGGGTGCGGCAGATACCGGCCGACTCCGTGGCTGCAGCCCGAGCGGGCATGGTCGGCGCCGCGCTGCTGTTCATCGCGGTGCTGACCGCCTGGAGCTGGCCAGGCCGGTAGCGAGCGACTTCCGCCGGAGCTTGCGGCTCTGGAGCCTGCATCTGCCGCCATCCTCTGCTAGCGCTCGGGGATCGGGCGGGCGAAGAGGAAGTCGTACTGGATGTCTCCCTGGTCCGAGAACCCACTGATCTTGCGGACCTCGACCTTCTCGCCGAGCATCTCGAACGCGCGC
>JACRCT010000404.1 GCA_016218885.1 Deltaproteobacteria bacterium
ATCCGTCTCGCCGGCCAGCAGGTCGAAGGCATCGACCTTGCGGAATTCATCGCCGATCTCCGCGCCGAGGTGCTCAGCCTGCGCGGCGGGGTGCCCCGCCTGGACGGACAGCCGCGCACCGGCTTCGCGACGACCGAGCAGGCCGCGACCACGCTGGAGGCGGCGGGTCGCATCGGCATCACCGATGCCGACCGCTCGGCACTGGAGGCCGCGGCCCGCTTCGATACCCGCTCCGAGGAGACGCTCTTCGCGCTCTCGCTCCGCGAGCTGTCTGCGTCCGACCCCATGGCCCGAGTCCGCGCCGCGCAACGGTTGCAGGCGCTGTCGGCCCGCGCGGCGCTGCCCGCCGTCGCCGCTGCCCTCAACGCCGAGCAGTCAGCCGAGGTTCTCTGCGCCCTGCTTCAGGTCTGCGGCGCCGCCGGAGAGGCCTCGATACTGCCGTTGATCCAAGCCCGGCTCGTTCACGACGAGGTCGAGGTTCGCCTGGCCGCCCTCGAGGCCGCGGTGAAGCTGCACGACCCGACCTGCCTCTCCCACGCGCTCGACGACGCCTGCGCGCGGGTCCGCCGCCGCGCCGCTATCCTGGCCTCGGGCGACCGGGACACCTCCGGCGTGCTCCAGCGGGCCATCCACGATACCGATCCCTCGGTGCGGCGCGCGGCGGTGCTGGGGTTCGCCTCGCTGGGAGGCACCTGCGCCGAGGGGGGGCTGCTCGACGCCCTTGACGACGACGATCCGACCGTGCGCCGAGCAGCAGCCAAGGGGCTGTCACGCTCCTTGGGGCCCGACGTCTTCGCCATAGCCGATCTGGACCCCGCCCGACGTCGCCGCGAGATCCGCCGGCTTTCCACACTGCCCGGCGCCGAGCGCTCGTCGTCGTTGGCGGCCGTGCTCGGCGAACCCCTTCCTGCAACGATTCCCGCTGTCGCTCCGCCGCCACCTGCGCCACGCCCTGCTGCGGAGCCCCCGGCGGCGCTGCAGGCAGAGGTGCTCTCTCGTATCTACGCCGCGCTTCGCGGCCAGAGCGACGACGAGCTCGTCCGCGGCATGCCCGGGCAGCCGGCACTGGTGCTCGAGGCCGCTGCCGCGCTCGTAGGCAAGGGGCGCCTGGTGCGTCGCGGCCAGCGCTATTTCGTCCCGTAGGATCCGTATGGACCCCATCTCCTACAGCCCGCGACGCGCGGCGCAGCTCCTGAAGACCGAGCCCAAGGAGCTCACCTCGCTCTTGCGCAAGGACGCCTACTCGGCGCTCGACCTGCTGGCGCTGCGCCAGAAGATGAGGCGCATGCCCCCCGAGCTGGGGCCGCGCTGCCAGCTCTTTCTGAACTTCAAGGGCGGCACCGGCAAGACCTCGCTTTCCACGAGCTACGCCTTCCGCATGGCGGAGATGGGCTACCGCGTCCTGCTCATCGACCTCGATTCCCAGGGCCACGCCACCAAATGCCTGGGCCTGGACGGCGAGAACTTCGAGAAGACCCTGCTCGACGTGCTGGTCAAGCGCACGCCGATCAGCGACGTCATCGTCCAATCGGGAATGCCGCAGCTGGATCTGGTCCCCTCCAACCTCACGATGAGCACCGTCGACCTGGCGCTGATGCCGCTGGCCGGCCGTGAGTTCAAGCTGCGCAACGCGCTCCGGGAGGTCGAGGGCCAGTACGACCTGACCGTCCTCGACGCGCCGCCCTCCTTTGGCCTGTTGAACCTCAACGCGCTCATGGCCGCCGCCGACCTGATCGTCCCGGTGCTGGCTGACTTCCTCTCCTTCCATGGTCTGAAGCTGCTCTTCGAGACCGTGCAAGGCCTGGAGGAGGACCTGCAACACCACCTGGCTCACGTCTTCATCGTCATCAACGCCTTCAATGCCACCTTCAAGCTCGCCAAGGAGGCCCAGGAGGCGCTGCAGCAGCACTACGGCGACTATCTCTGCAAGACCGTGATCCGGCAGTGCACCAAGTTTGCCCAGGCCTCCAGCGAGGGCCGGCCGGTGTTCGTGGCCGACCCGGAGTCGAAGGGGGCCCAAGACCTCCAGTCGCTCATCGATGAGCTGCTGGGCCAGCTGCTCAAGGGCGGTGGCAAGGGGAAGCCGCAGGCCTGACCGGAAGAACCAGAAGGAGCTCAACGATGCGCAAAGCCTTCGACGCCAACGTCTCCCGTACCAAGCCACGCCTGCGCCTGGGCGCCCTGACCACGGCGGTAGTCGATCCCGCCCAGGACGTTCTCGGCTCCCCTGCTTACGAGGCGCGGGACATGGTCGAGCACGCCACCGCTCAAGCCAACGAGATGGAGCCGGCCACCGTGGTGACGGTGCAGGAGAAGATCGCCGCGCACCTCGCCCAGTCCGAGGAGGCCCCGGCCGCCACCGTCGCCACCCCGGCCCGGACGGTCACCGCTGTAGCCGCGCCCGTGGTCGCGGCGCAGGCCCCGGTGCGAGTCGAGGTGGTCGAAGCGGTCGCCGTCGCCGAGGCAATGATCGCTCCGACGCCGACGAGCGCTCCGGTCGCGCGTGCGGCGACGCCCATGGTGCCCAAGGCCACCGCGCCCATCCTCGATTCACGCGAGCGGCGCGAGAAGCTGCGGGAGCGGCTCAAGGCCGCCACCGCCAGGGTCGAGCCCTCGGCGCCCACTCCGCAGAGCCCCGCCGAGGCCCGCACCTCGGCGCTCGCGCTCGTGGCCCAGCTGCGCCAGCAGCTCGAGGACGCCCAGAAGCTCAACGTTGCCCTCTCCAAGGACCTCGACGTCGCCCGCGCCGACCTGGCCCGCGCCGCCGAGGAGGCTCGCGCCCGGACCGGGGAGGCCACGCGCATGGCCGGCGAGGTGGCGGAGCGGGCGCGTCTCATCGACGAGCTGGGCAAGGAGATGGCCAGCTTGGAGGCCGAGCGCGACGACACGCTGGTGCAGCTGCAGTCAGCCCGCGTGCACGTCGAGCAGCAGGCCGCGGTGCACAAGGTGCTGGAGGACAAGCTCGTTGCTCGTGAGGCAGAGCTCGCCGACACCCTCACCGAGGAGGAGCGCCTCGCCGCTGAGTTGGAGAGCCGCAACGCCGAGCTGCGCCAGACCCAGTCTGCCCTCGCGGGCATCACCGAGGAGCGCGACGCGCTTGCCCGCCAGGTGACCGACCTGACCAGGGAGCGCACTGATCTGCTCGACTCCCAGAAGGCGCTGGACGAGATCCACCGGGCCCTGGCCGAGGCGCGGGTGAGGATCGGCGCGAAGGCCTGAGCTGAGGTATGGGGCGGATACGCCCCAATTCCCGGCACGATCAGCGCTGCACGCACGAGCGCACGCTCCATCTCCGGCCCGCAGTGACGAGGCGGGGGTAGGAGGCTCGCGACTTGGTGCGGGCCCGCCATGTCTTCATTCGCCGGCCCTTGGAGCGCTCGGTTCGCCCTCGGTGCATCGGGTGGGCAGTGCTCAAGGCAAGCGACCCGTGAGGCTTCGGACGTGGAGGCGAGTGCCGGCGATGGCGTGGGGGGAGGGCCTCCCGTCTGCCGCTACACACTCGAGGGGTGGAGGGGTCGCGGTCCCCTAGTCGCCAGCGTGGTCCGCGCTAGGGTCGCGTGCGCTGAAACCTTCTCGTGGTCCCAAGGAGACGTGCATGCATCCGCTTGCTCTCATTCTCAGCGCCACCTTCCTCGCTGCCCCTGCCGACAAACCCGCCGCGCCTTCTGCCGGTCAGCCGACCATGGACCTGACCAAGGTGGGCCCAGCTTCACGCAAGCCCAAGGACGAGAAGGTGGTGAAGAAGGAGGTCGATGACTTCCTCAAGCAGCATGACGAGACCGCCAAGAAGAACGACCTGAACGCCATGATGGTGATGATGGACTTCCCGGTGTTCATGGTCACCGACGACGCCAAGGGCGTGGTGGAGGCGAAGCTGTTCTCGAAGGACGAATACGTCGCGACCATGAAGCCTTGGTTCGAGAACATGCCCAAGGACATGACCACCACCCACAAGTACGCCACGACCATCCTCAGCGATGCCTTGGTCGAGGTCACCGACGACTCCACGACGACCGTGGGGAAGCAGAAGACGTCGGGGAAGAGCGTGAGCATTCTCGTCAAGCGCGAGGGGAAGTGGATGTGGAAGTCGATGGTCGAGGCGGGCTGGGGCGGCATGGAGAAGCAGCCGCGCCCGATCCAGCCCACCTCGGCGCCGGTCAAGTAGCGCCTGGCAGCCAGAGGACGGCGAGGTCAGTCGAACGCGCCGTCCGTCTCGATCTCTTCCTCTGGGGCCGAGCGATCTGGCTCGGCCTCGGAGAAGAAGCGGTCGATCGCCCGGCGGACCTCGTCGGGCGAGTCGAGCCGAGTGGCCTGCACCCGGAAATGGGCGGCCCCGCGCAGGCCGCGCGCGTAGCACAGCAGCGGCTGCCGGAAGCTGCGGACCCCGTTGACGGGCTCGCCGACGAAGGCGAGGTGCTCCTCGAAGTGCCTGAGGACGCCGGCGCGCCGCTCCGCACACGTGGGGGCGGGGCCGCCCAGGACCTCCCGGAAGATCCAGGGATTGCCGAGCGCGGCGCGGCCGATCATCACCCCGTCGCAACCCGTCTCGCCGATCATGCGCTCGGCGTCCGCCTTGCCGTGGACGTCGCCGTTGCCGATGACCGGCACCCGTACCGCCTCCTTGACCGCCTTGATGACCGACCAGTCGGAGCGGCCTGAATAGGCCTGGGCCCGGGTGCGCGGGTGCACGGCGATGGCACAGGCGCCGGCCCTCTCCATCTGCAGCGCGAAGGGGACGGCGTTGAGCGATCGGGCGTCCCAGCCGGAGCGAATCTTGACCGTCACCGGCAGGTCAGTCGCCTCGCGGATGGCCGTGACGATGGCCGCCGCACGCTCGGGCTCGGCCATCAACGCCGAGCCCGACCCGTTGCGGGTCACCTTGGGGACCGGGCAGCCCATGTTCACGTCGATGATCTTTGCGCCCTGCTCCTGGGCCACGCGGGCCGCCAGCGCCATCCGCTGGGGATCGCCGCCGAAGAGCTGCACGCAGAACGGGCGCTCGCGGGCCGGGTCGTGACGCAGGAAGCGCAGCGTCCGCACCTGTCGCCGAACCAGCCCCTCGCAGCTCACCAGCTCGGTCGAGGCGAGCCCTGCGCCCATCTCCAAGACGAAGAGGCGGAAGGGGAGCTCGCTGCCGCCGCCGGCCATGGGCGCGAGAAGCAAGGGAGTCGGGAGGCGGTACGGCCCTATCTGCATGGCGACATAAAACAGGCGGGGAGGGTCGGGGGCAAGAGCGCGGGTGAGCCAAGCTCGGCGCCTCGGCCGACGGGCTTGCGGCGCCCCCTTCCTTGGGGGCTGACGGCGGCCGGAGAGCCCTCGGGCTCAACGCCCCAAGCGGTGTCGGAGCGCGCGTTGCCGCGAGGTGCTGCCGTCGAGCTCCTCGAAGAGGAAGCCGCGGAAGACCAGGAAGGCGTGGATGAGCGCACCGGCCAGGATGGGCGCGAGCAGGAACCCCAGCGGCCCAGCAGCGGCAAGCGGCGGCAGCGCGAACCACAGGAGCGCCCCGAGCGCGAGATTGGGTGGCAGCCACACGAGCCAGTGTTCCTGCACGAAGCCGATGCTGGCGCCGATGGCTGCCAGGCCGCCGTAGGTTCCCCGACGGTAGATGACCTCGGGCACCGCGTTGAGGAGGATGAAGAGGACGAGCCAGATCCCCAACATGAAGGTCTCACCGTTGGGGATCGAGGCGACGACGGGTCGGAGCAAGAAGCTGGCGATCCAGAGCACGAACAGGACGTTCATGATGGGCCAGAAGTAGTGGCCGACGCTTCGGGGCAGTTCGTGCAGGCGCACGCGTGAGCCGCCGACCAGCTCGGAGACCACGAAGAGCAGCGAGGCGAGCAGCGCGTCGGTCACCAACGCATAGACGAACCCGCCCACCAGCCCCAGCTGTGCGGCCAGCGCGGCGGTGGGCACCAGCAGCGCTGCGTACACCGGAGGAATCAGCAGCGTCCACGGGCTCTTGGAGAGGGCGCGCGCCGCCAAGACCGCGCACAGGCGATAGGTCCGCAAGGTCTCCATCCCGGATGAGATAGGAACTGGAGTTCGCGGCGGCCAGCCGCCTGCTGATCAGGCGGTGGTGCCTGGCATGGGCTTCGATGGGCGTCCGAGTCGTCTTACGACGCGGCCTTGCGCGAGTCCAGCCAGGCCTCCAGGCCAGCCGCGTTGAGCTCCAGGTCTCCGTCGAACAGGCCCTGCAACTGGTCGGCGTGGAGCGGTGAGCCGTGCTCCCGCAGCAGCACCCGAAGATCCTCCTGAAGTGCCGCCTTGAGCGCCCCGTGGCGGGACTCGCCGGCGGGGGCCGCTTCTGCCCGTCTCACGAAGAGGTCGATCGTACGGTGCAGCGTCGCTGCGTGCGCTGCCAGGTTGCCGGAGACCATTCCGAAATGAGTCAGAAACACGTGCTCCGGTCGCTGCGCGAGGATGCGGTCGAGGGTGGAGTGCAGCGCCAGGGGATCAAATTGCACCGGGGTCGTGGTGGGGTAGAAGAACGGCCCGCGCGGCGAGTCGAGCTCGCGGTAGGAGAGCCCGAACGAGTCCCCGGTGAAGACGCCGCGCGTGGACTCGTCCAGGACCACCAGGTGGTGGCGCGCGTGGCCCGGAGCGTCGAAGAACGTGAAGCGCCTTTCCCCGAGATCGAGGCAATGGCCATCCGGCGCCTCGACGACTCTGTTGGCCGGGACTGCTATCGGCTCGCCGTAGAGGGCGCGCGTGGCTTCCACTCCGTAGACCGCCGCGGTGCCCGCCCACAGCTTGGCGGGATCGATCAGGTGCCGCGCCCCGCGCGGATGGGCGACGAGGGTCGCGTTGGGCAGCGCTCGCATCAGCGCCCCGGCGCCGCCGGCATGGTCGAGGTGGACGTGAGTGACGATGACGTGCGACACGCCGGCCCTGGGGACTCCGACCTGCTCCAGCGCAGCGAGGATGCGCGGGACGGCCGCAGCGTGGCCTGTCTCCACCACCGCCGCGGATGACTGTCCTTTGACCACGTAGCAGGCGGCGAGCCGCGGGCGGTGGTAGTGGGCGTCGATGAGGAAGGTGTCGGGGGCGACTTCGGTTGCGGGTTCGAAGCTCATGGCGTCTCGCAGGGTAGGGGTCGGTCGACGAGGTCGAAGCCTATGAGCCCACCCTCGGGGGGCGCCAGCCGATTCTCCCGGCGCCCAACCAGGCGAGTCCTCGCTGGCTCAGGCCTTGCCCTTGAAGCGCAAGGCGAGGAACCGCAAGGGGGTAGGCGATGCACGGGCGCAAGGTGTGGTGGGCGATCGCGAGTGTCGTGGTGGGAATGGCGGTGGCACGCTGTGGAAGCAAGAGTGGACGAGACGATCAGAACCCCGTCGAGGAAACACCGTTCGATGCCGCCGAGCTCGCAGGTCTCGACACCGGGCTGCCGGACGCGCAGCCCCCCGATGCGGGCGTGCCAGACGCCTCTCCCCAGCCGCCTGCGCCGAATGAGGCCCAGGGATTCACGAGCTACACCGCCGCACATGGGTTGCCGCTGTCGGTGCGCGACGTCTCTGCGGACTCCGCGGGGAACGTCTGGGTCGCCGGTGCGGATGCGCTCTACCTGCTGAAGCCGGGGGCAGTCTGGTTCCAAAAGCTCGGGGTCGCCGAGGGGCTTGCCGCCTATCGAGTCCTCTCGGTCGCGGGCATGGGAGCGGGGGAGGTATGGGTAGGCTACGAGGGCCTGTTCGCAGGGAAAGAAGACAACGATCCACCGGAGATCCTTCGCAGTGGCGGCGTTCATCACCTGAGGCTGGTCGGCGACCTAGTCGAAGGCACGCGCTATGAAATCGGGACCCCGCCGGGGGACCCCATGTTCTGCGACGACCCGCAGTACCGCGACTCGGTCTGCCTGACGGGGCGCTACAAGCTGCGGACCGTCTTCGTCATCCGTCCCAATCGCAACTCCGTTTCTTCCGGTGACGTCTGGTTCGGCGCCACGCACGGGGTCGCCCTGTGGGACGAGAGCCGCCAGGCGATCGTCGAGCACGCGCATTCGGCGATCTACGGGCCGGACAAGAACGGCTACTACACGCACCTGAGCGGCGATCATTGGGGTCTGGCATTCGACGCTGACGGGAACCCGTGGATCGGTGGGGCGCATCGGGAGGCGCACATGCCCTATTCCAGCCTGGGGTTCACCGAGAGGTTCGACACCATCCTCGACACCTGGCCAGACAAGGACGAGGTGAATCGCACCGACGACCACGTCAGCTCCATGGCGGTGGACAGCGCCGGCAAGGTCTGGATCGGCAGCATCGTGAACAGCCTCGCTCGCTACGATCCGACGACGGCGAGCTTCGAGTACTTCACCCCCTCCAACGGTCTGCCCGACAAGGCCGTGCTCGCTCTGGCGGCGGACCCCGACGGGACGATCTGGGTTGGGACCTACGTGGGCTTGCACCGCTACGACCCGACGGCGCGCACCTGGCGCAGCTACTACTGGCGGACGGTCGGCTTGCCCAACGACGAGATCCACAGCTTGCAGATCGACCGGAGGACCGCGCCGCGCACCCTGTACATCGGCACCCAGGGCGGTGTCTCGATCTACCGCGGACCTTGAGCGGCAAGCGGCGGCCGGCCCGGTACCAGCCGACAGGGCGGTTCGGACTCCGTATCGCCCGCTGCCGCCATCGCCGCAGACGTCGTCGATGCCGTGGCCGGAGAGGCAGGTTTCGCCCGAGGGAAGGTATCGGCGACCCCCCCCCCCCTCCGGCTGGCCCTGACTTGCGGGCTAGCACCGGCACTCAGCCTCGGGGGCCTGACCTCGCAGAGGGACGAGGCGGACGGTGGTGGACCACGGATGCAACGCGCGGCGTGACGGGACGTCAGATCTTCGTTCCAATGCCGCTGAAGCAAGTGGGCCGGTGCCTTCCGCCTGCACGCTGCTCTTCCAAACGGGGTCGCCATGAAGCGAATCGCCGTCGTCGCTGCACTCGCCCTCCTGGTGGTGGTCGGACTGCTGGCCTTCGCCTATTCAGCGCTCAAGGCCTCGTTCGTCGCGGATCCGCCCCTGGCCGGCTACGGCGAGGTGAGCCAGGAAGACGCGGACGCACTCGGACGAAAGGTCGCCGAGGGCTTCAGCGCCCGGGATGCCAAGGCCTTCGATGCAGCGCTCGACCTTGATGCCTTCGGGCGAATCATGACGGCCGAGTTCCCGATGGCGCGCAGGCAGCGCATCCGGTTCTTCGAGGGCTTCAAGGAGGGGCTTGCAAAGGCTGGCGCAGGAAGCTTCGGGAAGTACTTCACCCAGTCGTTCCCTGCCGATACCACCGTCAGACACTTGCGTGCACGCATGCGGGACGGACATCGCGAAGCCGTCTTGCGGGTGCGCCAGGGCCAGGGCGTCAACTACTTCGGCCTCATCCTCGCCCGCGACCCGTCGGGCCGTACCCGTATAGTCGACTGGTACAACTACTTCGCCGGAGAGCTGGGCCACGCGACGATGCGCTCGGTGATCGAGGCGACGGCGGGCGACATCAAGCAGACGCCCTTCGAGCGACTTCTCGTCCGCTTCGCGGGTCGGCTGCGGAAGCCTGATGCGACCAAGGAGTCCAACGCCGGCGATGAGATCGCGAAGGTCCGGAAGCTGACCCTGGCCAAGCAGTACGATGAGGCGCTGAAGGCCTTGAAAGGGCTCCCGGAGCCCATCCTGAACACCCGCAGCGGATGGATGATGCGGCTGCAAATCGCCCAGGCCATGGGGGACGTGGAGTATCAGCGTGCGCTCGACGAGATGAGTGCCCGGTTCCCGGGCGACCCGACGCTGGCGCTCGTACAGGTCGATCGCCACTTCATGAAGAAGGACTTCAAGAAAGCACTCGAGTGCATCGATGCAGTAGACAAGGCCGTAGGCGGAGACCCGTACCTGGCGGTGCTACGCGTCCAAGCCCTCCTCGAGCTCGATCGCGCCCCGGAAGCCAAGGTCGGCCTTGCCGAGGCCGCGAAAGAGGAACCGGATCTCATCGACCTGCAGTGGGCGGCGATCACGGTGTCGCTCAGGCAGCGCGACCACGGTGAGACCATGCGCCAGCTGCTGGAGATCGAGCGCACCTTCGCGATGGAGATGAGCGACCTCCTCGATATCCCCGACTACGCCGACTTCGTGCGCTCGCCCGAGTACCGAGTGTGGCTCTCGCGGCGCGGGACGGCCGACTCCGAGTAGCCGGGCCTGCCTCCAGCACGAGCAAGCGGAGAAGCCCAGGCAACGCCGTTGAAGGCGGCGATTCGCTTGGTCGAAAGCTCGTCCAGACCGAAGGGTGTTCACCCGGACAGTGATGGCGCTATGTTCGTCGCCGGTCGCCGGTCGGGAGGCGACGCACCGAGGTGGAGGTCGCCATGGCTACTCTCTTCGAGATAGGGATCCGCGCCCTGAAGGAGGGGCGCTTCGAGGAGGCGCTCGCCCACCTGGCCGAAACCGTGCGCCAGAAGCCGTCGGACCATCGGGCGCGGCTGATGGCAGCGCGGGCGATGGGGGAGCTGGGCGAGCGGGAGCGGGCGCTCCTGGCGCTGCACAACGCCGCCGAGGGGCTGCTCAAGCGTGACTACCTCTTGAGCGGCATCATGGCGGTCAAGCTGGGGCTGCGCTTCAACCCCGCGGAGAAGATGCTCAAGACCACCTTGGCGCGCATCCACTCGCGTGCGCAGGCCTTCGCCGGGAGGATCGAGGGGCCGCCGCCCTTTCCGCCCCAGCCGCTCGTGGAGGGGGGCATCGCCGGGGATCTGCTGCAGCTGGGCGGCAGCAAGCTGGTGGCGAAGGCCTTGGAGGTGCTGCTGGGGGCTGACGACGGCCCGGTCGCCGACCATCGCAAGCGTCCGCCGCTGCCCCTGTTCGCCGATCTGGATTCCGATGCGTTCATCGACCTCGTCGAGCGCATGAGCCTGCGGGAGCTCTCGGGCGGCGAGGCGATGGTGCGCGAAGGAGAGCCCGGGTCGTCGGTCTTCGTGATCATCTCCGGGAAGGCGCGCGTGGTGCGCGAAGGAGAGCCGCCGCGCCAGCTGGCCACGCTGGCCGGCGGCGCGCTGTTCGGCGAGCTGTCGGTGCTCACCGGCGCTCCGCGGAGCGCCTCGGTCTACGCCGTGGAGGACGCGGAGTTCTTCGAGATCAGCCACGACGATCTCGACTACGTGTCCAAGAAATACCCCTCGGTGCCTGTCGCGCTGGCCGAGTTCGCGCAGCGACGCCTGGCGATGAACCTGTTGGCCACCGCTCCGCTCTTCACCCAGCTCGAGGGCGAGCATCGAGGTCCGGTGCTGCAGCGCTTCCACGGACGCATCCTCTCCGCGGGAGAGCGCGTGATCACCGAGGGCCTACCATCTCCCGGGCTGTTCCTGGTCCTGTCGGGTGCGCTCTCGGTGAGCAAGGCCGACGACGCCGGCCAGACCGTGGCGCTCAAGGTGCTGGGTGACGGCGACATCTTCGGAGAGATCTCGCTCCTCAGCGGTGGGCCCGCCAGCGCCACGGTGACCGCGCTGCGCAAGAGCGCCACCGCCTTCCTGCCCCGGGTCGCGTTCGACGAGCTCGTCCAGAGCTACCCGCAGGTCGAGGAGTTCCTCGTCCAGCTCTCGCAGAAGCGCCTCTCGGCGAATGCCGTCGCCATCCACCCGGTGGAGGTCACGGACGCCGAGGAGCTGATCGAGAAGTGACAGGTCAGACCGCCGCCTCTGTCTGAGAGGTGCCGAAAGGCCAGGAGGACTTCTCACCGCGGCGAGGGTCTGGGCGCCTCCGCAAGGACCCGCTCCAGAGCCTCCAGGTCCGGAGGCTTGGCGAGATGCAGTGCGAAGCCGGCCTTGGCCGACTGCTGCAGGTCCTCGAGCTGGGCGTAGCCGCTCAAGGCCACGAGATAGGTGTCCCGCAGGTCGGGATCGTCGCGGAGCTCCCGCGCCACGGCGTAGCCGTCCATCCCCGGCAGGCCGATGTCGCACAAGATGATCTCCGGGCGCAGCGCACGGGCCGTCTCGAGTCCCCGAAGCCCGTCATGGGCGATCGCCACCTCGTGTCCGTCTTGTGCGAGCGCCTCGCGCAGGCTGTCAGCGGCGTCGACGTTGTCTTCGATGACTAGAACGCGGCGGCTGCGGCGGGGGTTGGACGTCGAGGCACGGGCGCGGTCCTCCACGGATTTCGAAGAAGGGGAGACCGCCGCTGGCTCCGCGAGGGGCAGGCGCACCAGCAGCTCCATTCCCTTCCCGGGTCCGTCGCTGCAGGCGGTGATCTCGCCGCCATGGAGCTCGACCAGCCCCTTGACCACTGCCAGCCCCAGGCCGAGCCCGTCCTGCTCGTGCTCGAGCGAGCGGTTCGCCTGCATGAAGGGCTGGAAGAGGTGCGGCAGCAGCTGTGGCGCTACACCGACGCCCGTATCCGCGACGCGCAGCAGGGCGCGCCTCTTCCCCTGCTCTTGCCAGATCGAGATGCAGGTGCTCCCGCCTGGCCCTGTGAATTTGGCGGCGTTCTGCAGCAGGTTGCTGGCGATCTGCGCGAGCCGGGCCGGGTCCGCGGAAACGAGGACTGGTTTGGGCGCGGGGGTGAAGCGCAGCCACACCTCGCGCTGGGCGAAGAGCGAGCGCAGATCCTCGACGACGCTCGATACCAGCTCGTTGAGGTCCACGAGCTGGCGCTGCAGGCGCATCTTGCCGCAGGAGACGCGAGTCATGTCGAGCAGGTCGTCTACCAGGTGCGAGAGCTGCTTGACCTGACGGGCGATCACCTGTTGCGCGCGGAGCGCCTGGCGGCCTCCGGGCTCGGCGCGCTCGAGGACGCGGAGGCTCGCCGAGATCGGCGCCAGCGGATTGCGCAGCTCGTGGGAGAGGACGGCCAGGAAGTCGTTCTTGTGCTGGTCGGCCTCGCGCAGCGCCTGGGCCGCCAGCTTCTGCTCGGTCACGTCGCGGCTGACTCCGACGAGCCGTACCGGACGGCGCTGTGTGCCCTCACCGCTGATCTCCAGCCGGCCCCAAGCCTCCATCCAGCGCACGCCCCCGTCGGGCGGGAGCACGCGGTACTCGCCGTGGGCGCGTTCCTCGGGGGCGCAGGTCTTCAGCTGCTCGATCAGGCCCGCCATATCGCCCAGGTGAAGGCGTGCTCGCAGCACCGGGTCGTCGTCGCGCAGATGCCTCGTGCCAAGGTAATGGAGCGTTTGTGCGCACTCGTCGATGTCGAGCTCGCGGGTCTCGAAGGAGTAGGTCCAGGTTCCCAGCCCCGCCAATTCGAGCGTCGACCGCACCGGCAGCTCTCGTTCTGCCGGCGTCTCCTTGACAGATTCGTGGTCGGTGGAACCGGTGCGGTCTGTCCGCGTCAGCGCTCGCAGCGCTATCGATTCGAAGAGGCGCCTCAGAACCCAGGCGTCGTGTGGCAGCGTGAGTACATCCGGAACGCTCGGCGACGCCAGGCGCCAGCCGTCTCCATCGATCAGCATGTGTGCGGCCCCCTTGCCGGCATACTAACCGACTGGGTGCCGCCCGTCCTGATCGTCAACTGGTGCGCGGACCGAGCACTCAAGGTCTGCTCCTGCTCGTCGGCGTTGGCCCGCCGCGCTATCTCGGTCTGCGAACGCTTCATCGGCCAGGAGGTCATCATGAAGTTCCTCGTCCTGTGGGAGCTGGAGCTCGCGCGGCTAAGCACTCCGATGGTCGCGGCGGTCATGCGCATGCCCGAGTACGCGCGTGGCCTCGCGCGGCAGGGGAAGCTGGAGCGGCGCTACCACGTCGTCGGCCGGCACGGCGGCGCGTGGCTCTACGAGGTGGACTCGAACGAGGAGCTCGAGCGGCTACTGGCGGCAGCGCCCGTCTACAACTTCGCGCGTCACGAAGTCCTCGCCCTCGCCGAGATGGAGGGGCCGCAGGAGATCGTTCAGCCCGGGGAAGTCGAGAAGCCCGCGCCGCGACAGCAGAGGGCGCGTCGCTGAAGGCCAGGCTGGCAACCACTCAATCGCGTTGGCGATGGGCCCTCAGGCACTTGCGACCAGAGCCCGCTCTCGGTCCGGCCTCTTCCCTCGAGGTCGGCGGCGGGTATCCTCTTCCTGTCCGATTTGCCGGCCTTGCTGTAGGGCGCGCCGGTCTCCGGGGGTCGCTGGGTCTCGAGGAGCCGACGTTCTAGAAGCGGAAGGCGAGGATGAGCTGCGCGCCCTTGCGATCGGGGGTGGGGGCCGGAGCGGTGGCGAAGTCGGCGATGAGCAGCGCACCTCCCGCGAGGAAGACCGCCCCTCCGACCGAGGCGGCTCCTATTCCGCCCCAGTGGAAGACGGGATGGGAGCGGTCGTCCTCATCCAGGAAGAGCGAGACGAGGAGAAGCAGCCCCCCGATCCCCGCGATGGTCGTTCCAGCTCCCAGCCCGCTGATGCCCAAGCTCTGTAGCTGGCGCGGGCCGCGCTCGTCGGCCAGCACGTCCACGTGCTCTTTCTCAAGAGTCGATGATGCCTCCCCGACAGGGCACGGGGCGGGTGGCTCTCCGTACGGGTGGGCGAAGATCTGGTCCGCCGCCCGCTCCTGGGCGCAATCAGCGGCAGCGCTCCCCGACCAGCCCAGACATGCCGCTGCGACCAAGAACACGAGGGTGCGTACGATCGTCATCCAGCCTCCAGCGAAGCGCGTGAGCCTAGGGGGCTGGCGCAGCCGCCGTCAAATGCCCTCCCGCCGAGCCCAAGACCTTCGGGAGGCGCAGGGGCCACGGCGGTCGCGCTTGCTTTGGAGGCCCGCACTCCTTAATCACCGGAGTGCCCGCCCTTGCACATGGGCACGGCCTGTGCTAGCACTTGCCGGCTTCTGCCGATCTCAAGGTCGGCCGAAGGAGAAAGTGAAGTAAATACACACACTTCCCGATCGTGGTCGGGGTGCGGTGGACGCCGGACAGGACTGGGTGCCTGTTCGGGGCTCGTTTCGAGAGCCAGCGTGGGCTGGCTTCCAGCGTCCGACAGCGAGCAGACGGAAGTGGCGGAGAAAACCATGGAAACGACCCCGACGACTCCCGAGACCACTGTTCAGCCTCCTGTCGCTCCCCCGCCGCAGCAGGCGGCCCAGCCGATCAGCATGAAGC